>JAESRY010000029.1 GCA_016764415.1 Cycloclasticus sp.
CTAGCGAACGTTGGGATGCAGTTATTGATACCAACTTAAACAGTGTTTTCAATATGACTCGTCAAATTTTTGAAGGCATGATTGAGCGCGGTTTCGGTCGTATCATCAACGTTTCATCTGTTAACGGTCAGTTAGGCGCAATGGGTCAAGTTAACTATTCTTCTGCTAAAGCGGGTATGCATGGCTTCACGAAAGCATTGGCGCGCGAAACTGCACGTAAAGGCGTTACGGTTAACACAATCTCTCCTGGCTATGTTGCAACACCGATGGTGATGGCAATTGCTGAAGATGTTCGTAAGAAAATTGAAAGTAGCATTCCAACGGGTCGTTTATGTAAGCCTGAAGAAATTGCMCACGGYATATCRTTCTTAGCSAGYGARTTRGCWGCTTAYACWACAGGYTCAGAYYTGAGYATGAAYGGCGGRTTGTTCATGCANYWAAASWWYRWARGGCYGCYTWWTWGSMGSCCNTTTTTTNTNNAMAAAAATAANMWTTAANRTTAGTAGRGGAAKRASATGGCAGAAGGTCGMGTATATAAAGTAACRCCTGARGTTGCGGCGCACGCAMTTATCAATAAAGAGCARTATAAGGCTGACTATAAGCGGTCTATTGAAGACACGGATGCTTTTTGGAATGAAAAGGCAAAAGAATTTTTAACYTGGTCGAAAGAGTGGGATACAACGCTTGAATATGACTTCCCAAARGGTGAAGTKACATGGTTTAAAGGCGGYAAGTTAAACGTGAGTGTTAACTGYTTAGAYCGTCATTTAGAAACACGCGGYGAYCAACCTGCYATTATTTGGGAAAGYGATGACCCRGAMGTAGATAAAACGTATACATACAAAGAGCTTCATGCCGARGTATGTCGTTTTGCYAAYGGTYTAAAAGCACGGGGCGTTAAAAAAGGTGACCGTGTTTGTATTTATATGCCAATGGTTGCAGAAGCKGCGATTGCGATGCTTGCTTGCGCTAGAATTGGCGCGGTTCATTTAATCGTATTTGGTGGTTTYTCTGCYGAGGCTCTTAAAGACAGAATTATAGACTCTGAAGCAGCCATTATTATTGTGACGGACGAAAGTGTTCGTGGTGGTAAAGCGGTTCCTCTAAAAACGAATGCAGATAAAGCCTTAGAAAATTGTCCACTCGTTAAGACGGTTGTTGTTATTAAGCGCACAGGCGGGAATATTGCTTGGAAAGAAGGTCGCGATGTTTGGTATCACGACTTRGTAGAAGCCGCTTCKGAWGATTGCCCTGCTGAAGARATGGATKCAGAAGATCCATTRTTYATYCTTTATACRTCAGGCTCAACRGGTAAACCTAAAGGTGTGGTTCACACAACMGGYGGTTACTWGYTRCAYGCTGCGATGTCGCAYAAATATRTYTTTGATTATCACGATGGAGATGTGTAYTGGTGTACAGCYGATGTKGGYTGGGTRACBGGRCACTCTTATATYGTTTATGGGCCGTTAGCAAATGGTGCKCGAACATTGATGTTYGAAGGTGTTCCAACGTATCCAGATGCRTCGCGTTTTTGGAAGGTTTGTGAAAAGCATAACGTTAATATTTTCTAYACAGCCCCAACAGCACTTCGTGCGCTGATGGCGAAAGGTGATGATTACGTGAAGGCGTGTGATTTAAGCTCATTACGTATTCTAGGTAGTGTGGGTGAGCCCATTAACCCTGAAGCATGGGARTGGTATTACAACGTGATTGGYGGTGGTCGTTGTCCKATTGTTGATACATGGTGGCAGACTGAAACAGGTGGAATCTTAATGACACCWCTWCCTGGTGCAACAGATTTGAARCCMGGTTCAGCRATGCAGCCTTTCTTTGGTGTAGAGTTCGGCCTTGTMGATAATGACGGTAAAGAAATAACGGGGAAYCCTGCYGAAGGTATTTTRGTKATTAAAAARCCATGGCCGGGTATGTTCAGAACATTATTTGGTGATCATCAGCGTTATATYGATGCTTACTTTGCTAACTATCCAGGKYTRTATTTCCCYGGYGATGGTGCGCGYCGTGATGAAGATGGGGACTATTGGATTACAGGYCGCGTTGATGACGTGATTAACGTATCKGGYCAYCGTATGGGCACTGCTGAAGTTGAAAGCGCTCTSGTGCTTCACAAAGCTGTTGCTGARGCGGCKGTTATTGGTTAYCCGCATGAYATTAAAGGCCAAGGCATATACGCCTTTGTCACGTTAATGGACAGTGCAGAGCCAAGCGATGAATTACGCAAAGAGTTGGTYATGCATGTWCGTAAAGAAATYGGTCCGATTGCATCACCGGATGTTATTCAGTGGGCRCCMGGGTTACCAAAAACKCGTTCAGGAAAAATTATGCGTCGAGTATTGCGTAARATTTCTGAAAACTTAATTGATGAATTRGGYGATACATCAACAYTMGCAGATCCTTCTGTGGTTGATGAKTTRATTGCTAAYCGYCCMMATAAGTAAGAAACGTTAGATCTAAAAAAGCCCGCTTTAAAGCGGGCTTTTTTTATGTGTTAAAGAAAGGAACTGACRAGAAAGMCGGATARGGTTCTTTCTGAATGTTTAGTCTTTGGTCGGTAAAGAAGGGAARTCYAAACCWGCCATTTTCTGCATAACGCGAATRACTTGGCAGCTATAGCCAAAYTCGTTGTCATACCAAAGATATAGAACRCATGAGTCGCCAGCMGTAATGGTTGCTGTTGAGTCAATCGTACATGCYTTRCGTGCRCCAACTAAGTCTGTTGAAACGATTTCAGTAGASGTAGTGAAATCTATTTGTTCGCGCATKGRMGAATGTAACGCGGTTTCGCGCAAGAAGTTGTTCAATGAGCGTTTGTCTGTTTCTTTTTTTAGGCTCAAGTTAAGAATAGCCATAGAAACATTGGGTGTTGGAACACGAATGGCGTTGCCAGTTAATTTGCCCTCTAATTCTGGTAATGCTTTAGACACAGCTTTAGCCGCACCTGTTTCTGTCAGCACCATGTTAAGAGCAGCAGCACGGCCACGGCGTTCGCCTTTGTGGTAATTGTCGATTAAATTTTGATCATTTGTATAGGAATGAACAGTTTCAACGTGACCTTTAATAATACCGAACTCATCATTAATCGCTTTTAGCGTGGGTGTGATCGCATTGGTTGTACAGCTAGCAGCAGAAATAATTTTATCTTCAGGTTTTATGTCATCGGTATTAACGCCAAAGACGATATTTTTCACATCTTTACCAGGAGCGGTTAATAAAACCTTAGTCGCGCCTTTCGCTAAGAAATGTTCGCTTAATTCAGCTTCATCACGGCGTATACCTGTGTTGTCGACAATGAGGGCGTCTTTAATGCCGTATTGTGTGTAGTCAATTTCTTTTGGGTGGCTGGCATAAATAACTTGAATTAAGTTGCCGTTTGCCATAATGGTGCTATTTTCTTCGTCAACTTTGATGGTGCCCTTGAATGAGCCGTGTACTGAATCGCGACGAAGCAAACTAGCGCGTTTTTGCAAGTCATTGTCGCCACCTTTGCGAACAACAATTGCGCGTAGGCGGATTTTGTTGCCAGAGCCAGTACGCTCAATTAGCAACCGAGCTAGTAAGCGCCCAATGCGCCCAAAGCCGTAAAGAACCACGTCTCTTGGTTCTGAATTTGATTGCTCTTGAACCTGGCGGATGCCTGCACCCAGTTTTTCAGCTAAAAAGTCTTCAAGGGCTAAACCGCGAGTGTCATTATTGAATTGTGTGGTTAGAATTCCAAGGTCAATTCGAACGGGGCCTAGCTTCATGTTCTGAAGAGCGATAAGGACTTTAAAGCTATCGTGGATGGATAACTCAACTTTCTCAARTTGGCGTACATATCGGTGTAATTTAAGAATACCTACTGGTGTAGTATTTATAAGTGTTCTGCCGTAAATTTTAAGAATAACGCCGCTTCCACGGTACATTTTGCCGATGATGGGAATCATGGATTCCGCGATTTCCTGGCGACTTTCCCACTCAGCTAGATATTGCTCGTGCTGCTTTACGCTCATAAATGTACCTGTATTTTGTTTAAATTAAAAAGAGAATTATATCAAATATATAAAAATATTGTGCAGCGCAACCTTAGTGGTTTTGGTATTAGGGCATTAAAAGTTTCGTTGGATAGAAAATAAGGCTAGCTGTTCCATAGCAGTTTTATATTGGCTATCAGGAATATGCTTAAGCGCATTAATGGATTTTTGTGCTTCAAGTTTTGCAAATTTTGCAGTGTAATCAAGAGAGCCAGTTTCCTTGATGATGGCTAATATTTCAAGATACGCATCACGGTTGCCATTTTTTATGGTGTCTTTAATGAACGTTGATTGTTCTTGGCTTCCATGAAGCATGGCGTGAATTAAAGGTAATGTTGGTTTGCCTTCAGCTAAATCATCACCCAGGTTTTTACCGAGTTCGTCTGCGTCAGCAATGTAGTCGAGCATATCGTCCATGATTTGGAATGCATTGCCTAAGTGCAAACCATATGCAGCTACGGCAAGTTCAGTTTCCTTATCTGAACCTGCTAATACAGCGCCCAATTGGGTGCCCGCCTCAAATAATTTTGCCGTTTTCCTACGAATAACTTCAAGGTATTGGGCTTGGCTAGTGTCCGGGTTATTAATATTAAGTAGTTGAAGAACTTCCCCTTCAGCAATAGCATTAGTCGTGTGAGACAAAATATCCATGACTCGCATACTATTAACTTTAACCATCATTTCAAAAGAACGTGAATAAAGAAAGTCACCCACTAGCACGCTGGCTGCATTTCCCCAAATCGCATTAGCTGTTTCGTCGCCGCGGCGCATATCGGATTCGTCAACAACGTCATCGTGTAAAAGCGTAGCGGTATGAATAAATTCAATCACAGCTGCAAGCGCTGTATGGTCATTCCCTTCGTAGCCTAGGGCGCACGCAGATAAAGCAACCAGCATGGGGCGTAATCGTTTGCCGCCACTATTTACAATATGGAAGCCAATTTGATTAATCAGTACAACGTCTGAATTCAGTTCCCTTAGTATCTCTTTGTCAACTTGTGACATAGCGGAGGCCATCAGTGTTTGGATAGCTTTAAAGTCAACTTGTGCTGTTTCAGCTAGAGAATGATTGCTTTGCATGTGTTGGAATTAGGTCAAAAATTAAATTAAGCGAGTATAATACCAAGTATTATGATTTAAGAGCAGTGAAGAAAAGTCTTTTCCTTGTTTATTTAACATTGACCAACTGCTCACTAAAGGCTAAAATCGCCTCTTTTAAAAATCACCCATAAAACTAGGGAGTCTCTAAGACAATGTACGCGGTAATTCAAACAGGCGGTAAACAATATAAGGTCGCCGAGGGTGATTTTCTTAAGATCGAAAAATTAGACGTTGAAGAAGGTAAAGAAGTTATTTTCGACTCCGTACTATTAATTAATGGTGATGCTGGCCTTAGCGTCGGCGCACCAAATATTGAGGGCGCTAAAGTAACGGCTACAGTTAAATCTCAAGGTCGTCACAAAAAAGTTCACATCATTAAATTCAAACGTAGAAAACACCACATGAAAAAAATGGGTCATCGTCAGTATTATACTGAAGTGGTTATTACTGGTATTTCTGCTTAAATAAACAAAGGATAGATTCATGGCACATAAGAAAGCAGGCGGTAGTACTAGAAACGGTCGCGATTCAGAGTCAAAGCGACTTGGCGTTAAGCGTTACGGTGGTCAAAGTGTTCTAGCAGGTAATATCCTAGTTCGCCAAAGAGGCACGCGTTTCCATGCGGGTGAAAATGTAGGTTGTGGTAAAGATCACACCTTGTTCGCTACAGAAGCAGGTAAAGTGGTTTTTGAAATTAAAGGCCCGAAACGCAGAAAATACGTTCGTATCGAAGCTGTTTAAATTAAGAAACAGTACGCTGCGGTTATAACGGCAGGTGCGGTATTAAAAAAACCCTGTCTTTGGCAGGGTTTTTTATTGCGTCAAAAAACAAAATCAACTGTGTTGGTTGTTTACATTAGAAATATTGGAATTAAGAAATGAAATTCGTAGATGAAGCGAGCGTAAGAGTAGAGGCAGGCAACGGTGGTAAAGGCCATGTTAGTTTTAGACGCGAAAAATATATCCCCTTTGGTGGGCCAGATGGTGGCGATGGCGGCAATGGAGGAAGTATTTACCTGGAAGGTACAGGAGCACTTAATACACTGATTGATATGCGCTTTAATCGAATGATTAGAGCCGAGCACGGTGAACGTGGTCAAAGCCGAAATTGTACGGGGAAGGGTGGTAACGATTTAATGGTTGCCGTTCCACTTGGAACCATTGTTTATGATGATGGAACGGATGAATTGATTGGCGATGTGACCGAGGAAGGTCAGAAGCTGTTGGTAGCATCGGGCGGTTTTCATGGTTTGGGGAATACGCGCTATAAAAGTAGCACTAATAGAGGGCCTAGACAGTTTTCCCCTGGATCAGCAGGAGAGCAGCGTGTTTTAAGGCTTGAATTGAAGGTGTTGGCTGATGTTGGAACACTCGGTTTACCTAATGCAGGGAAATCAAGTTTGATTCGAGCTATTTCATCTGCACAACCGAAAGTGGCTAATTACCCGTTCACAACATTGCACCCAAGTTTAGGTGTTGTACGGGCAGATGCGTTACGAAGTTTTGTTATTGCAGATATTCCAGGCATTATTGAAGGTGCTGCAGAAGGCGCCGGTTTAGGTAATTTGTTTTTACGCCATTTATCTAGAAACAACCTATTACTGCATGTTGTGGATGTGGAGCCGTATGAGTCAGATATTGACCCAGTAAAAGCTGCAAAATCCGCGATAATTGAAATAGAAAAATGGAGTGACGATTTAGCTAAAAAACCTCGCTGGTTAGTATTAAATAAAATAGATTTATTACCAGAAGATGAAGTTGATAATTATTGTCAAATGATTGTTGATGAATTGAAGTGGACTGGGCCAGTATTTAATGTGTCAGCCATTAGAAAGATTGGAACTAAAAAATTAGTGCATGCAATCATGGATTATTTAGAGGAACAAAGAGAGCTAGAGCAAGCAGAAGAAAACTCTGAAGAAGAGAGTTAATTTAATAGTATGAAATCAAGAGGAGATTTAAAACAAGCGAAACGCTGCGTTATTAAAATTGGTAGCGCTGTATTGACAGATAATGGTCAAGGCTTAAATCAATCTGCGATAAACCACTGGGTTGAGCAAATTAGTGAGCTGAAGTCTCGTGGTATTGATGTAATTGTCGTGTCTTCAGGATCTGTAGCCGAAGGAATGGTTCGTTTGGGTTGGAAAACTCGCCCGCATTCGCTTCAAGAACTACAGGCAGCTGCGTCTGTTGGACAAATGGGGCTTATTCAAGCTTATGAGCAAAGTTTTCAAGCACAAGGCTTTAAAACAGCGCAAGTGTTGCTAACGCATGATGACTTGGCCAATAGAACACGCTATTTAAACGCAAGAGCAACCATCAATACATTGCTGGATTTATCCGTGGTACCTATCATTAATGAAAATGATGTTGTTGCAAACGAAGAGT
>JAESRY010000114.1 GCA_016764415.1 Cycloclasticus sp.
CAGCGGGGGCAATAGGAATAGTTTGATAATTAACGCCTAACAGTTCGGCCTCTTTTATCGCATCTTCATTACTCATATCCGCCGTATATTGAGACGGCATTAACACCACTTCCACGCTATCACTGCCTAGCGCATCAACCGCTATCGCCAATACCAAAGCTGAATCTATGCCGCCGGACAAGCCCAATACCGCGCCACTAAAACCATTCTTTGTAACATAGTCGCGCACACCTAATACCAATGCTTGATAGCTACTCTCAAGGCTAGTCATTGGCACCATGTTTTCGTTATCGCCCGGTTCCAGTTCTCCCGTTACCGCCACATCCACGTAGCTAACTGCCTCAGAAAAAGCGGGCAAACGCTGCACCACTTCTCCATGCTTATCCATTACAAAAGAGCCGCCATCGAACACCAGCTCATCCTGCCCGCCTACTTGGTTAAGATACACGATGGGCAAGCCCGTTTCTTCAACCCTTTTTTTCAGCGTGTCTTCGCGGCCTTGCGCTTTATTAATTTCAAATGGAGATGCGTTCAAATTAACAATCAGTGAAGCGCCAGTCGCCTGCAATTGCTGGCAAACCTCGGGCGACCAAACATCTTCGCAAATACTCAAACCCAGTTTCACTCCATCTAACTCAAATACACATGGTTGTGTCCCGGCTTCAAAATAGCGCTTCTCATCAAACACGCCGTAGTTTGGTAGCTGTTGTTTTCGATAATTCGCCAGCAACGTGCCTGACTTCAAGACCGCCACACTATTAAATAATCCTGTTTCGCCTTTTTCAGGGTAGCCTAAAATAATGGTCATCAACGGGCAAGCATTCGTCACGCGCTCCATTTCTTTTTCAACTCGCCTGATAAAATCATCGCGCAACAATAAATCTTCAGGCGGATAACCGGTTATTGCCAACTCAGGAAACACCACCACAGATGCGGATGCTTTTGTCGCCTGATGACAAAACTCAATAATTCGATCAGCATTGCCGATCAAGTCACCAACAAGTGGGTTAAATTGTACTAAAGCTATTTTCATAATGGTTTACTCGCCATTTTCAACAGACATAAAAAAGGGCTGTACAGTTTACAACCCTTTTTCAGCACTCTAAAACTTTAAGATGCTTTTTACACTATTAGCCTAAAATTTCCTTCATCTTCGCACCCATCTCAGTCGGTGATTTCACAATGTGCACACCCGCTGCCTCTAACGCTTCAAATTTAGCATCGGCTGTTCCTTTACCACCAGAAACAATCGCACCAGCATGACCCATCCGTTTGCCTGGAGGCGCTGTAACGCCCGCAATATAACCAACAACCGGTTTTGTCACGTGCGCTTTGATATATTCAGCGGCTTCTTCTTCTGCCGTTCCACCAATTTCGCCCACCATGATAATGCCCTTGGTGTCTTCATCCGCTTCAAAACGTGAAATAACATCAATGAAGCTCATGCCGTGAATCGGGTCCCCACCAATACCAACACAGGTCGTTTGACCTAAACCAGCAACCGTTGTTTGATGAACCGCTTCGTACGTTAATGTGCCTGAACGTGATACCACGCCAATGCAACCGGCTTGATGAATAAATCCAGGCATAATGCCGATTTTACATTCACCCGGTGTAATAATTCCTGGGCAGTTAGGGCCGATTAAAACAGTATCTTTATATTGTTCTAAAGCCGCTTTAACTTTCAACATATCCAATACAGGAATACCTTCCGTAATACATACAATTACTTCAATACCTGCAGCAGCCGCTTCCAAAATAGCATCAGCAGCGAACGGAGGTGGCACATAAATCATCGTTGCTTGTGCGCCTGTTGCATCTACAGCATCTGCCACTGTATTGAACACAGGTAAATCTAAATGCGTTTCGCCGCCACGGCCTGGTGTTACGCCGCCGACAATATTTGTACCGTATTCAATCGCTTGCTCTGAATGGAAAGTGCCTTGTTTACCGGTAAAGCCTTGGCAAATTACTTTTGTGTCTTTATTAATTAAAATACTCATTATTTTTCCCTTAAGAGGCTGCTTTAACAGCGGCTTTTGCTGCTATCGTTAAATCGTCAGCCGCAATAATATCTAAGCCAGAATCTTTTAAGATTTGACGACCCTGAACTGCATTAGTACCTTCTAAACGAACCACAACCGGTACTTTAACGCCCACTTCTTTAACTGCTTGAATAATGCCGTCAGCAATTAAATTACAACGTACGATACCGCCAAAAATATTCACTAAAACAACTTTTACTTTATCGTCAGATAAAATAAGTTTAAACGCTTCAGCAACACGTTCAGCTGTTGCGCCCCCACCCACGTCTAAAAAGTTTGCCGGAAATCCGCCTTCTAATTTAACTAAATCCATTGTTGCCATAGCTAAACCCGCGCCATTTACCATGCAACCGATGCTGCCATTCAATGTGATGTAGTTAAGATCATGTTGCTGAGCCGCGTGTTCTTTTTCATCTTCTTGCGAAGGATCGCGCATAGCCACCATGTCTGGGTGACGGTATGCCGCATTGTCATCTAAATTCACTTTTGCATCTAAAGCGATCAAATCGCCTTCGCCATTAACAATCAGTGGGTTAATTTCAATTTGGCTGGCATCTTTTGCGTAAAAAATAGCCAACATGCCTGCCATTACTTTTTGTAATTGGCCAATTTGCTTTCCTTTTAAACCCATTTTGAATGCAAGATCACGGCACTGGTACGCTTGCAAACCTGCAACTGGATCAATTGCTGCCAATAAGATTTTTTCAGGCGTTTCTTCAGCCACTTCTTCAATATCCATGCCGCCAGCTTCAGACGCCATAAACATAATACGCTTTGTGCCACGGTCTACCACAGCACTTAAATACAGTTCACGGTCAATWGGYTTSAYTTCTTCAACAATCARCRTTTCAATMGGCAARCCTTCWKMRYCKGTTTGAGGYGTKACWARGCGAGAACCTAATAATTTTTTGCTGAACGCTTCAACTTCGTCCATACCTTTACAAAGCTTCACACCACCAGCCTTACCACGGCCACCAGCATGTACTTGAGCCTTAACAACCCAGCAATCACCGCCTAATTCTTTAGCTACATTAATAGCCTCTTTNACTGATCGCGCCGGTTTCCCTTCTGGCACTGGCACACCATATTCAGCAAACACTYGTTTTGCTTGGTACTCATGTAAATTCATTCGCCTTTCCTATTTAGTTGAAACGTAAAACTTTAATATAACCATTTTAGGTGATATTTCTAATAAAACCACCCAAACATCTATWATAAACAGATGGAACCAAGCGTAACACCTGAACAGTTTGTCAAAGCCTGCCCTTTTGGTAACGGTTTTCACCTGCCTGCTAAACAAGCATGGCGAACGCTTAAAGTCTTTCACGCCTATCAAATCATTCTTTCTGTCGCGTTTTTTGCTTTATTTAACAACCATATAGAAACCTCATCCTTTGGCCAAAGTAACCCAAAACTTTTCCAAATAGCCAGTTTAACGTATCTTTCTATAACTTTATTCAGCACCGTATTTATTGGAAAAACTTACCTTTCCTACGCCAAGCAAGTTCAATTTAAAATCATTGCCGATATTGCATTTATAACCTTTATTGCCCATGCAAGTGGCGGCATTTACAGTGGGTTCAGTATACTTATAGCCGTAAGCGTTGCTGCTGGTGGCCTGCTTGCAGGTGGRCAATGCACGCTGGCTTTTGCCGCCATCGCAACGTTTGCCGTTWTAGGCGAACAAACCTTCGGAGTTTTAACGCATAGCGTCGAAAAAACGTCCTATACCTATGCCGCTATTTTAAGTTCCGCTTTCTTCGCCATTGCTCTACTCGCCCTTGTCCTCACTAAACGAGCAGAGGCATCCGAACAGATTACTCAGCAGCAAAGCCTCGAAATTGACAGCCTAACTCAACTCAATGAATATGTGATCAAGCATCTCCAGTCTGGCATTATTGTTATTGACCAACACAACAAAGTTCGCTTAACCAATGAAGCTGCCAGCAAATTAATCGGCACACCTATTACTATAGGTGCGCCTTTGTCTGACATATCCAATGAATACCAATTACTTTTCACGCGTTGGATAAGGAACCCATCCGAAGATACCGCCATTGTTTCTGCTAGCACCGTTTCTACGCGAACAAAACTCCGTTTCAGTCGGTTAGAGCAACTAAACGACAGCACGTATATTATTTTTCTAGATGACTTATCAGCGGTAGACCAGCAAATACAACAAGGCAAGCTAGCCTCTTTAGGCCGACTAACCGCCAGCATTGCACATGAGATACGAAACCCCTTAGGCGCTATCAGCCATGCCGGGGAGCTATTATCCGAATCAACGCATATCAAAAAAGAAGACCAACGGTTACTCAATATAATTCACAACCACACTAACCGCGTAAACAACATCATCAAAAGTGTTCTTCAACTTTCTCGCCATGAAAAAAGTCATATCGAAACTATTCACTTAAGTAAATGGTTTCATTCCTTTGATCGCGATTTTAACGAGGAATTTGGCCTACTTTCATCCCCCATACAAATAAATATTGACCATAACGCTGACATCATTCAATTTGATAGCAACCACCTCAAGCAAATTATTGACAATCTGTGCGGTAACGCACTCAAACACGGCCAGCTAGAAGGCCAGCAACCCTTCATACACATACAAACTGGTTTACGCCCGTCTTCACGGCTGGTTTTTTTATCCGTTAGCGACAATGGCAACGGTATAGACGCCGTCACAGCCCAGAAAATTTTTGAACCTTTCTTCACCACATCATCATCAGGCAGCGGGCTTGGTTTATATATATCAGCCCAACTAGCAGAGCTTAATCATGCTAAATTAATTTACACGACCAGCCCCACCGGAGGGAGCTGTTTTACACTTCTATTCACAAAGATTATGGAAAAAAGATGAGCCAAGCAATCGCTCTTATTGTTGATGATGAGCCAGACATTTTAGAATTACTTCAAATAACGCTGTCACGCATGGGGATTGATAGTAAATCCGCGCAAAATATAAGTGATGCTAAAAAGTTACTAAAGACGACTTCTTTCGATATTTGCTTAACTGACTTACAACTACCCGATGGCAATGGCCTTGAGCTTGTAGAACATATTCAAAAACACTGCCCTACCGTACCAACAGCCGTTATAACCGCCTTTGGTAGTATGGAGATTGCTATTCAAGCATTAAAGCTCGGCGCCTTCGATTTTGTATCAAAACCAGTCGACCTCAAAAGCCTAAAAGCCCTTGTTGGCTCTGCCATTAAAATTAACAACCCTGTAGAGCCCCTTGACCGGCGCAGCCGAGAAAAGCTATTAGGTGATTCGGGCGTTATGGCAACAGTACGCGCAAAAATAGCCAAGCTTGCTCGCAGCCAAGCCCCTATATATATAAGTGGCGAATCGGGAACAGGCAAAGAACTTGTCGCAAAACTTATTCATGAAAAAGGCCCCCGTGCCGATCAAAAATTCGTACCCATAAACTGTGGAGCCATCCCACAGGAACTTATGGAAAGCGAATTCTTTGGCCATAAAAAAGGAAGTTTCACCGGCGCTATAGCCGACAAAAAAGGCCTGTTTCAAACCGCTAATGGTGGCACGCTATTTTTAGACGAAATAGCCGATTTACCGCTACACATGCAAGTTAAATTGCTGCGTGCCATCCAAGAAAAAGCCATTCGCCCTGTTGGTAGCGACACAGAACAAATTGTTGACGTTAGAATTTTAAGCGCCACACACAAAAATTTAGCGAAACTTGTTGAAGAGGGCAAGTTTAGGCAAGACTTATACTACCGAATTAACGTTATCGAATTACCGCTACCAAAACTAAGCCAACGCCAAGAAGACATTCCAGCACTCAGCGAACATATTTTAAACAAACTAAGCCGCCTACACAGTAGTGCTAAAGCACACTTGACCGAATCTGCTAGAAAAGCGCTCAGCCAATACCCTTTCCCGGGTAATGTACGTGAGTTAGAAAACATTCTTGAGCGCGCCGTCACCTTATGCGATGGCGACACTATTCATAAGGAAGACCTACAACTGCCAAACGAAACCAATAGAACCAGTAGTACCATCAGTGAAGTTATTCCCTCTCAAAAAACTTCAAATTCAACCAAACCACCACTCGAAGACTACCTTGGCACATTAGAAAAAGAAGCCATCGTTAACGCCTTGGAAAAAACACGGTGGAATAAAACCGCGGCAGCCAAAGAACTTGGCATTACATTTAGAGCCTTGCGTTATCGGCTAAAGAAACTAGGGTTAGACGATTAGGCGTAGGTAAATAAACTTAGTTAAAATAAGTTCAAGCAACAAATCATAAAGTGACCTATAGCGTCACTTTATGACGCTCACAATCATTCGGTAATTCTTTTCTATCAGCACACGCACCAATGCTTTAATTAAAAACACTGATAAATCAAGGCATTACAAATAAATATCGAAAACAATAAAAACTGGCTCAATTCATGCTTTGTATTAATCGTCTTCAAGACAATCTAATTCCAACATAAGGATAAAATAATGCAAAATTTACAAACTATTAAACAAAGCACTCAAAAAGGCTTTACATTAATCGAATTAATGATCGTTATCGCGATTATTGGTATTTTAGCGGCAATTGCTTTGCCGGCTTATCAGCAGTACACGTCTAAGGCTCGTTTTTCTGAGGTTGTATTAGCTACATCTGGAGTTAAAACCGCTGTAGAAGTGTGCGCTCAAACAAATGGCGCAATAACAAACTGCACCGCAGCCTTAAACAATGATGTTTCAGCTGCAGAAACTGGTGCCATTGGTGATGGGTCGGTGACTTCTGGTGTTGTCGTAACTGTTGCCGGGGTAGTGGCAACAATTACAGCCACTCCAGTAGCGGCTGGTGCGTTCGTAGTAGGTGACACCTATATTATAGCTGGCACTTACGGCAATGGCGCTGTCTCTTGGACACAAGGTACTGGTGGCTGTAATGCAAAAGGTTATTGCTAAGAAATCATTAAAGGGTCAGCCAGTTTGATTTGACCTTATGACTTACATGAAAGCCTCGACAGTGATGTCGGGGCTTTTTTTGTGAACGGAAAAACCTAGGGGTCAGTTTGATTTGACCTGACGACTTATAAGAAAGCCTCGACAGTGATGCCGGGGCTTTTTTTTGCTTATATTC
Organism: Cycloclasticus sp.; assembly: GCA_016764415.1. Classification (GTDB taxonomy): domain Bacteria; phylum Pseudomonadota; class Gammaproteobacteria; order Methylococcales; family Cycloclasticaceae; genus Cycloclasticus. Next base: position 7,159 of record JAESRY010000114.1, read on the forward strand.
CTTTTAAGCACACTCATTAAGCAGATAATATACTGTGAAAAAGCACAGTAAATAATTGATTTCAATCGCGTTTAAAAATACCATCTATAAACAGACGCAATGACAATTACTGGAGGCAAAGAAAAGAAATCAATCATGACAAGAACAAAAGCAGTACTGTAGGTTGGGCAGAGCTTGTGAAGCCCAACGGATTTGACCCAAAAACTTAAATATTTGCACCGCATTTATATGAGCTTGTTGGGCTTCGTTCCTCAGCCACAACCTACCAAAAATTATGACTAAAAAAATGGGGGCGGACTCAATTCTCCCCTCCCTTTATCGCGCTTAAAATAT
>JAESRY010000030.1 GCA_016764415.1 Cycloclasticus sp.
GTAATATTAATAGAGACATCGGGTGAACTGGCAGGCAGTGTAAGCTCGCCTTCAATTACTCCACCGTCTGCTAAAACACCTGTTTGCAAGGGCACTGAAACACGCCTACCGATAAGGTTTGCTGCCTGCAATGCTTGATCATTAGAAATTGAGGCCGCAAATTCAGAAAATGAATTTTGCAAGTCACCAATACCTGAAACCGTACTAAACTGGGCCATTTGACCAAGGAAGTCCCCGTTATCCATTGGCTCCAGTGGGTCTTGATTTTCAAGTTGAGTGACCATAAGTTTCAAAAAATCGGCCTGACCTAAATCACCATTACTTTTTGAACTTTCAGAAACGGATGAGTTAACTAAACCCAAACTTTGAAGTGCGCTGAAATCTACTTCTGATGCCATAATGATTCTCCGTTACTGACCAATTCTTAATGTTTGTTGTAACAACTGTTTTGCTGTATTTAGCATTTCAACGTTGTTTTTATAGCTTTGACTGGCCGACATCATGTTGGCCATTTCTTCCACAATATTCACATTGGGTTTGAAGATATACCCGGCTTCATTAGCCATGGGATGTTGCGGTGCATATTCGGTACGAAGTGGTGCTTGGCTTTCTACTACGCCTAATACACGCACCCCTGTTCCTGATGATTGTTGTTGAGCCATTGCATCTTGTAAAACTGCGCCAAAGACCGGCTGGCGTGCACGGTATGTATCATTAGTGCTGCTGCTGACTGTTTCGGCATTTGCCATGTTGCTAGCGACTAGGTTTAAACGCGTTGTTTGTGCGCTCATTCCGCTGCCAGCAATATCGAAGATGTTATATAAAGACATGGTTATTCACCCCTCAGTGCTGAAAGGTAACCGGAAATCTTGCCGTTTAGAAAACGAAGCGACGTTTGATAGTCCATTGCGTTTTGTGCGTATTTAGCTTGTTCTACTTGCGTGTCTACCGTATTTCCATCTAACGATGCACTGATAGGATTACGGTAAGCTAATGAAACTGAACCGGGCGTTTTGTCAAACGCGATGTGTTGGCTATGCGTTTGGTTAATGTGGCCGGCAGGTGTATTAAGATTATTTAGGATTGATTTGAAATCGAAGTCTCTGGCTTTATATCCAGGGGTATCGGCATTTGCCATATTAGACGCCAACACTTCAGCCCGTTTTGAACGGTATATGAGCGCTTGTTCGTGTACGCCAAATAATGAGTCAATCGTTGTTGCCATGTCGTGCTCCTGTTTCGTTGAAAACAATAGAGCATTAACTGTGCCAACTTAATTAAATGAATTAATTCAATGAGTTAAGTAATTTACAGCGATTATCTTAGGTGGCAAAACGGCAAGAAACCGGCAAAGCGGCAAAATCAAGCAGTGTTTAGTGGGGTGTCTTTAGGTTTTCCGGTAAAACTTGCAGCCAGCATCACGAACGGTTTCTAAGCCTTTCACCGTAGATGGGGCTATCTCAGAACTGCTTAGGAAAAGAACTCCACCGGGTTTCATAACGTTGGTAATTCTATTAAGAATATCTAATTTTGTTGGACCAGCAAAATACAGCAATACATTTCGACAAAAGATGATATCGAACTGGCCTAAGCTTGAGAAATTATCTAATAAGTTTAATTTACGAAAAGACAACCGTGAACGATGCGTTGATGAAATTTGTAAACCATCTTTAACACCTGCAAAGTGTTCTTTTAATAAATCGTTTGGTAACCCTCTAGATACTTCAATATCAGCATAAATACCGGCTTTTGCTTTGGCTAAAATTTTGTCCGAAAGGTCTGTTCCTGTCATTCGCACATTCACCCGTTTACCGGATGCTTTTATATATTTATCTAATGAAAGGCTAATACTGTATGGTTCTTGACCTGATGAACAAGCAGCTGACCAGATAGATAGCGATGAGCTTTTTTGTGTTAATTCGGCAAATAGTTTTGTTTCAAGGCAATGAAAGTGCGAAGTGTCCCTAAACCAGAACGTTTCGTTCGTTGTCATGGCATCTACCGCTTTAACAGCAAGCTCATTATTGGGTAATGCAATAATCATCGACAATAAGTCGGACAGGTTATCAATACCGACTTCTTTCATAAGCGGACGCAACCTATTAGATACAAGGTATTGCTTATTATCTGCCAGTGAAATACCACTGCGTTTTTTTAGGAACTCTTTAAAGTTCTGAAATTCTTGCGCTGTTATGGACATGTAATTGTTAATCCATTAATGATTACTAGAGATTTTTGCACGAAAGTTCTTTTGCTCCTATACGGCGTCGCTTAAAGGCGCCTACTGTCGGTAAAAAAGTGCTCAATCAGTCATTTACTCCAGTAAACTCCACCTTTCCGCGCATTTTTGCCTCGCCTAAAGCGCCTACTGTTGGTGTCTAGAAACAAAATCTTCTTCCGTGCAAAGGTCTCTACTAGTAGGCTCTTATCATTATTACTTAGATAAACCTTGTATATCTCTCATCCGGTCCTGAATAGCTACTGCTAAGGCGTCTGGTTTATATTTTGCCATGAAGATATCTGCACCTACTCGTTCTATCATTGTTTCGTTGAAAACGCCGCTTAACGAGGTGTGTAACATAATATACAAGCCGTCTAACGCAGGCATTTTTCTAACTTCAGTGGTTAAGGTATAGCCATCCATACGAGGCATCTCCACATCAGAAATAACCATCGTTAGGTACGTGGGAACATCAATGCCATCGACAACCCATTTTTTTAGTATTTCAAAGCCTTCTCTACCATCATTAGCTACTGTATATGTAAGACCCAAATCCTCTAAAACACTTATCACTTGTTTTTGTGCAACGGTAGAGTCGTCCACCACAAGCACGTGGCCCTTCTTCTCTAGTTTATGATCTATGGTTTCAGCAGAAACACGATCTGGTGCGCCTGATACTTCACTGAGAATTTTCTCAACATCGACTATTAATACATACTCGTCGTCAACTTCCGTTAACGCTGTTACGTAACCCCCGTCATCTGTTCCCTCAGGCGGCGGGTTAATGTCTTTCCAAAGCATATTTATAATGCGATCCACTCCACCGACAAGGAAACCTTGAACAGATCGGTTGAATTCAGTGATGATGACGAATGAGTCGTCGAGACAGGGTAATGGTTCTTCACCAATTGCCATCGACATATCGAGAACCGGAATATCTTTGCCACGTAATTGAGCTACGCCTCGTACTACGGGGTTGCCACCAGGTATTCTAGTAAGCCTAGGCACCTGAATAACTTCTTGAATTTTAAATACGTTAATACCGAATTTTTGCCCGCCATTTAGGGTAAAAATAAGGAGTTCTAGCCTGTTAGTGCCCGCAAGGTTAGTTCGTTTATCAATGTTCGTTAATATTCCTGTCATCACTGTCACCTTAAATACATTATTTGTTTCTACTACAAAGACACATATAAATAAAACGCGGCATATTTTATGCATACGTATTACATACGTCATATTCGTACTAATAATAGACTATAAATTATGAAACTGTTTTTAAAATCCTTACTTTTTTTATTGGCCTATACGCCTGCCGCGTATGCTGGCGCAAATAATTTTGAAGAACACCAACATATTAAAGATAAAGCTTTTATATATTTGACCTCTGAATTAGCTCATTCAGAGGCCGAATACAGCATAGAAATAAGTGACATTGATCAACGATTGAAACTTAAAAAATGCTCAACGGATTTCAAGATAAAATTAACGCAAGATCATGTAAAACCAGGTAAAAATACGCTTAGCGTACGCTGCCATTCAAGCACACCTTGGCGAATTTTTATGACTGCCAAGGTTAAAATTTTCACGTCAATTTTAGTAGCAAAAAAATCTCTTAATAAAGGGCATATTCTACAAAAAAATGACCTTAAACTTCAAAGGACACAGCTCACATCAGTACGTTCTGGCTACCTAATAAACGTTGATCAAGCTATCAACAAAGTGCTTAAACGTCGTTTAAATAACGGCGATGTTATACGCGTCAATAATTTGTCAAAACCAATACTCATTAAAAAAGGTGATGCAATTACCATTATGGCTAGAAGTAATGGCTTTAATATTAGTATGAAAGGCATTGCCTTAACTGCAGGCAGTAAAGGCGACAAAATTAAAGTAAAAAACACGCGCACGAAAAGAATTATTCAGGGCACTATCTTTGATACACAGACTGTTAAGGTAAATATATGATAGTTTCTACACTCAGTATCAAGAAATATGTCGCGCGGTCGATATAGTTAATACCTCATTTCAGGAACATTTATGTCAATCAATATACGAAGGCCCTCTACTAAGCCAAGCCAAAGCACTGCAAACAAAGCCGGTGGCGCAAGCAAAAGCAGTAAAGGTTCGGCTAAACCGACGGCCAGCAAAACAACAAATAATGACAGCGTTGACCTTACGACGACCGCATCGACACTCCAAGAGATTGAAAGGTCTCTCGGTGATATCCCCATCGTCGATAACAATCGCGTCGAAGCCATCAGCAAAACAATCGAAGATGGCGACTATCATATTGATAATGAAAAAATCGCTGATCGTATTATAAAAAGTGAAACTGATCTAAAAAAATAAACAGGATAACCATGAACGCCACAGAGCAACTTGTAGAGCTTATTCGTAAACTTGAAAATATTTCTAGTGAACTAAATTCCGTACTAAAACAAGAGCAAGCAATCTTGAAATCACAAGATAGCAAGCAACTTATGACTTTATCAAAAGAGAAAAAGACATTGGTTTCAGAGCTAGAAAAACACACCAAAACCACTCATATTTTTTTGAATAATATGAAAATAAACAAGGGGTTGTACGGGTTATCTAGTTTTATTTCTAAACTAAAACCCAGCGATTCTAAAGAACTGTTCTCAACACTGTGGAGCAGCATAGAAACTTTATCTGAAGGCAACAAAAAGTTAAATGCTATAAATGGCTCAATTATTGAGCTGAACCGCCGTCACACGCAACGTTGTCTAGATGTTCTTCGCGGCCAAGTAGGCACATCTACTGCAACTTACGGTTCTAATGGACAAACAATGAAAAGTAAAATATCTAGAAATATTTCTATCGTATAATTAAAAAATGAGTTTACTCTCAAACCTAAAATCCATGCTTGTATCCGAGCAGGAGAAGCACGACGCGACAAACGATAATCCGAATTTCATCGTTCGACCTTCGCGCATCAAGCACATGCTACAAACCTTGATGGATTCGCACGTTCAAATATCTGTCGTTTTAAAAGATGAATCTGAATACACCAGCAGAATTCTGAACGTTACAAAAGATGACATGACATTGGATCAATTCAATAGCCGCGAAGCCCACAATAAAATGGCAACGGGTATCACCATTCATGTTAATGCTAAACATAACGCCGTATCCTTTAACTTCTCTACTAATATTATTGGTTCATCTCGTGACGGCGGATACCTTATTTCAATGCCGGATAAAATTTATCACCCACAAAAACGGGCTTTTTTTCGTGTTCCCATGGTCAACATCGAAAAGTATAAGTTTTTAGGCGGAGTGCAATATTCTGAAAATACTGTTTCAGGTTATGTCTATGACGTTAGTTTCGGTGGAATTTGTATCGCTGTGTATTCAAATGCTTACCTTAAAAAAGGCACCATTTTGTCACCAGCTAGCCTGACTCTTAAAAACGGTGCCAGTATTCACGCAGACCTTACCGTTTGCTCTGTTAAAAAAGCACCTCAAGAAGGTTTTACACGCGTAGGTTGTGAGTTTCTTGAAATCTCTGCCGCCGAAAAAAGAAACTTACATAAATTCATCACTGAATGCGAACGTAAACGGGCAAAAAAATAAACGCTAACTGACACCCAAAAGCAACGCACTTTTGACGCACCAACTTTATAACAAAATCTTTTATTAAATAGCCTTTTTATTCTATCTATGCAACTTAGATTGGTGCTATTATTTCTCGGAAATAAACCAGTGTACTCACAGTACCAAAATCCAACTATGTAAACACGTCAAGCCTCGGTAGCTCAGCTGGATAGAGCGCACCCCTCCTAAGGGTGAAGTCGCAGGTTCGAATCCTGCTCGGGGCACCAAACGTTAATGATTAAAACTAAATACTACTTTTAAATTTTCAACTACACTAACAACTAATCGTACTTACAAAACTGACGGAATTTTAATGAACAATTTAATGCAGTTATTTAAAAGCACTTCCGCTCTTAATGGCACCAACGCTAATTTTGTTGAAGATATGTACGAACAATATCTCAACGACCCTGAATCTATCGACGAACAGTGGCGCGAACAGTTCAACAGTATTCGCTCTAATGCCGACACGGTTGACATCCCCCACTCTTCTATAAAAAAACACTTTGCTGATTTAGCAAAAGCACCTACAGGTGTTCGTGTTATTCAAGGTGGCGGTTCACCTGCAAAACTAGCTAAACAAGCGGCGGTTTCTCGTTTGATGAACGCCTACCGTATTAACGGCCATAAACAAGCAAATATTAATCCGCTGCATCCAAAAAACAGTAAGCTCGCTGCGGAATTAGACATCGCTTTTCATGGCCTGAGCGAACTCGATCATAATACGGTTTTTGATACTGGAACCCTACACAACACGCCTGAACAGCTTGCGCTTAAAGACATTTTACCGATTCTTCAAGAAACCTATTGCAGCAGCATTGGCGTTGAGTACATGCACATCAGTGATACTGAAATGCGATCATGGGTTAGACGCAGAATGGAAGGCCCACGCAGTAAATTGGAACTTGATACTGAACAAAAAACATGGTTGTTAAAACTTCTTACCGCAGCTGAAGGGATTGAAAACCACTTACATAGAACCTATGTTGGGCAAAAACGCTTCTCACTAGAAGGTGGCGAAAGTTTAATTCCTATGCTGGATGAAATGCTCCAACGTATGGGTGAGCACGGTGTAAAAGAAACCGTCATTGGAATGGCCCATCGTGGTCGTTTGAACGTTCTTGTAAATATTTTTGGCAAAAATCCGTCTATTCTTTTTGAAGAATTTGAAGGAAAACGCTCGGCTTCACCGTCTAAAAATGGTTCTGGCGATGTGAAGTATCACATGGGGTTTTCTTCAGACATCAACACACCGGGTGGCGACATGCACTTGGCTTTGGCTTTTAACCCATCTCATCTTGAAATTATCAACCCCATCACAGTTGAGGGACGTACAATCGGAATTCTTTACCTTAAATCCGATCTATCAAAAATTAAAGCATTTTTGATAGCACAGATTATCTCAGCAGCCATTATCACTACCCTTATGGTTTTTCTTATCCTTTTTCTTACAAGGCGACTGCAAAGACTGATTTCAGATCCTATTTTAAATCTGACAAAAGTTGCTCAGGAAGTTTCCCAAACCCAGAATTATGAACTTCGCGCGCAAAAAGAAACGGAGGATGAACTCGGCATTTTGGCTGATAGCTTCAATGAAATGATGGAGGTGATCAGGCAGCATGAGTTCGCTATGAAGCAATCTGAAAGAACC
>JAESRY010000115.1 GCA_016764415.1 Cycloclasticus sp.
TGGGCAAAAGTAGCTTCATCTCCAGCGATATGTTCGGCTAACGCAACCGTTGCATCGTTGCCTGATTGAACAAGCATGCCGTGTATTAAATCGTCAATTGAAACGAATTTATTAACCTCGACAAACATTCTAGAGCCTGGCGTTCTCCAAGCCTTTTCACTAATTCTGACTTTCTCAGTTAAGCTCAAATTACCGAGATTTATTTCACGAAAAACAATGAGTGAGGTCATGATTTTAGTCATGCTGGCGGGAGCGAGCTTAATATTAGGGTTTTTAGAGGCCAGCACTTTTCCGCTATGAAAATCGATGACGTGATAGCTTTTTGCTTTTAAGTCAGGTGCAGAGGGGATAGGTAACGCAAAAACATGAGAAGAAATAAAGAGGCTTAAAATTAAAATCAGTCGTTTCATAGGAATAATGCAGATCTGTAGGGAGCTAAAGTGTTGGTAATTATATCACGCTGAATGCGTTGGCAAGTTACTCGCCGCTGGTTGTTTATTTAGCTTAATGGGCGACAAAAATTGAGTTCTTATAGCCTAACTGCTGAAGTCTTAAACGCGTTAGATCGGCTCTACTCATATCAATATATGGGCCGATATGAACTTTGTAAAAGGGCTCATTCGATTCAGCATAAGCCTTAATGGTGACAAGAGTTCTTAGCTCATTTGTAAGTTTGTCTTTTAATTTAGTGGCGTTTTCTAAAGTTTTAAATGCACCGACTTGAATAAATAGGTGTTCTTGATGCGAGGGGTTTATAGCGGTCGTATCATTTGTAGCGATATTGAGTGGTTGTAATGGTTTTGAAATAGGAGGAGCATCGARCGGTGTTGGGTTATGCGCCAATGGGTTAATAGCTCTTATTTCTACCAATGAAGTGCCGTTTTTTAACGTGCCTAACTTGGCTGCTGCAGCGTAGGATAAATCTATTATTCGCCCATCATGGAAGGGGCCCCTATCATTCACGCGAACAATGATTTTTTTACCGTTGCTTAAGTTTCTTACTTCTACATAGGTGGGAATGGGGAGAGATTTATGCGCCGCGGTCATCGCGTACATATCGTAAGTCTCTCCATTGGATGTTTTGTTACCGTGAAACTTGGTGCCGTACCAAGAGGCAGTGCCACGCTGGGTAAAGCCTTCGCTGGATGCAAGAACGTAATAGGTTTTGCCAAATACTTCATACGAACGCGGGTTGCCGCCACGGCTTTTTGCTTCAACCTTTGGAATAGCGTCGGGTGTATGTTCAATATTTGTAGGGTGAACCGGTGGTGCACTGTCAACGATAAGAGGCTTTTGAATACCACATGCTGCGAGTATATACACGAGACTGAGGATGAAAAAAATACGCATGTTTATGGGTTGGTTTTTAGGTAACCTTTTTTAATTTCTTGAGCAAGTTGATATGCCGCCATCGCATATAAGTGGCTATGATTATAGCGAGTAATGACATAAAAATTATCGAAAGCCAGCCAGTACTCTGGGTGTTTAGCCTGTTGCAACTCTAATAACTTTACCTTTGTATTTAAAGGGATGCCGCTGGGTATTTCTACCTGATTATTTTTTAGATCTTGAAGGGTGTGTTTCAGCTTTAATGAAGAGTTGATAAGTTTATTAAAGGCATCGCCCTTTACGGTGGTTTGCTGGGTGATTAAGGGATTGTTTGACCAGCCATGTTTGGAGAAATAGTGCGCTACGCTGTAGATAATATCGGCATGGCTATTCCATAAATCACGTTTTTTATCACTGTCTCCATCAACAGCGTAGGCTCTGTAACTGCTGGATATAAACTGTGATTTACCCATAGCGCCAGCGTATGAGCCTTTAGGTTCATACGGATCAAAACCTTCTTCGCGGCACAACAATAAAAAGTGCTTTAACTCGCTTTTGAAAAACTTAGCGCGTTTAGGGAAGTGGAAGCCTAGTGTTGTCAACGAATCGAGAACTTTGTATGAGCCAGTGTTTCCGCCATACCGAGTTTCAACGCCAATAATAGCGACAATAATTTCAGCCGGTACGCCGTACTTCTTTGATGCGGCATCTAACAGTGTTTTATTTTCTTGCCAGAATTTAATGCCGCCATTAATACGGTTCGGTTTTAAGAAGATTCTACGATATTCATGCCACTTTAAACGACGCTCTGCAGGTGATGACATGGCTTTTAAAATACTGTCTTTTACGACAGCTTTATTCAACAAGGTGGTTAGCGCACTTTTATCAAACTGGTGTTCTGTCACCATTTTATCGATGAAGGTCTCATAAATACCTGCCTTAACAGTTGGCTTTGCTGCGCAGGCACTCAATGGTGCAAAAACAATAACGGCGAATAAAATGATATGGAGTGTATGGAATGTTTTACGAAGCATATGCCTTTCCTTAGGGTGTGAGTAATTTACGGTGCGTGTGAATGGACATTAAAATACCGAAACCAATGAGTAGAGTTACCATCGAGGTGCCACCATAGCTAACCAGTGGTAAGGGTACACCAACGACCGGTAAAATGCCTGTAACCATGCCAACATTCACAAGTAAATAGATAAAGAACGTTAGAGATAAACTACCGGCTAACAGTCGAGAAAACGTGTCTTGTGCTTGAATAGAGATATAAATTGCACGAAAAAATATGAGCAGGTAGATGGTTAGAAGACCGATACAACCAATTAGTCCAAACTCTTCAGAAAAAACAGCAAAAATAAAATCAGTAGAACTTTCTGGAAGAAACTCCAATCTTGCTTGCGACCCGTTCATCCACCCTTTGCCATTGATGCCACCTGAGCCGATGGCTATTTTTGATTGAATAATATGGTAACCCGCACCTAACGGGTCATCTTCTGGGTTGAGAAAAGTGAGTACGCGCTGTTTCTGATACTCCTTCATGAGACTCCAAAGCACGGGCGCTAAACCGCCAATAGCAACGATAACGCCGCCGATTATTCGCCAAGAAATACCAGCTAAAAATAATACGGCAAGTCCGGAACTGGCAATTAAAATAGCAGTGCCTAAATCTGGCTGTTTGGCAATGAGTACAGTTGGTATAGCGATAAAGATAGTGGCAAAAGCAATGTGCTTGATGCTTGGCGGTAAGCGTCTTTCAGCAAGATACCATGCGACCATCATTGGAGTGGCTAATTTTAGTAGCTCGGAAGGTTGAAACTTGAAGAAACCCACATCTAACCAGCGTTGAGCACCTTTACCGATGTCACCCATAAATAGTACGCCGAGTAACAAAAGCGTTCCCAATAAAAATAACCAAGGTGCAAACATTTTCAAAACATGGGGTGGTATTTGCGCAACGATGAGCATGGCAAAAAAGGCGATGCTTAAGCGGGTGATTTGGCGTTCTAATAAGCCGATGTCATCTTGTCCAGAACTCATTAAAATGAGTAAGCCAATGGACGATAAAGACAGTAATAAAATTAAAAGTGTTATATCAATGTGAATTCGTTGTAACAACCCGCCGCGCCGTTGATGGTAGTGACCGGCGCGTTGGTTTTTTTGGAAAACCCAATTCATGGCGATACGTCTATGTATTGATCAAATACTGCGCGGGCAATAGGGGCGGCAACAGAGCCACCGTGTCCGCCGTTTTCAACAATCACGGCAATGGCTAACTGAGGTTTCTCTGCAGGTGCGAAAGCGATAAATAATGCGTGATCTTTTAGGTGTTCGGACACGTTTTTTTCATCATATTTTTCATCCTGTTTTACGCTAAACACTTGAGCGGTGCCGGTTTTCCCTGAAATTTTATAAGGAGCGCCTATTTTAATGCTACGCGCGGTACCACGAGCACCGTTGACGACATCGTACATGGCATTATGGATATTGTCCCAGTGTGCTGGGTTATTTAAGTTTACCGGCTCAGTTAGTTTTAACGGCATGGTTTCGTTATCTATTTTTGCAAGCAATGAGGGTTGGTAGGCTGAGCCTCGGTTGGCGAGAATGGCGGTTGCATGCGCTAGTTGAAGAGGGGTTGTTAAATTAAACCCTTGGCCAATGCCGGCAATGAGTGTTTCACCAGGGTACCAAACTTGGTTGCGCGCGCGTTTTTTCCATTCACGTGATGGAAGTAACCCCGTTTTTTCGCCCATAAGGTCAATGTTTGTTTTTTGGCCAAAGCCGAAACGTCTTAAAAAATTATGCATGCGGTCAATTTTTAGTTCGTGTGCCAACATATAAAAATAAACATCGCATGATTGAACGATTGAGTCATGCAAGTTTGTTAGACCATGCCCGCCTCTTTTCCAATCGCGGTACTTGTGCTCTCGTTTGGGTAATTGATAAAAGCCTGGGCACATAATGCGTTGATTGGGTTTAATTGTTTCGTATTCGAGCCCAGCTAGCCCTAGGAAAGGCTTAAGCGTTGACCCTGGCGGGTATTGCCCGTGGGTGACGCGGTTAAATAAGGGACGTTTTTTTGAGGTCCGTAGTGCGGTATAGGAGGTTTGATTAATGCCTTGTGCAAACAGGTTGGCGTTGAAGCCGGGCTTGCTTACCAGTGCGCGTACGGCTCCTGTTCGAGTGTCTATAGCGACGACGGTTCCTGTGTGATCGCCTAAAGCATCATAAGCAACTTTTTGTAGTTGAATATCAAGGTTTAAAGTGAGGTCACGGCCTGATAGAGGCGGCGTGTGATTAAGGACTTTAATGGCACGACCTTGAGCGGTATTTTCGGTTTGCTGATACCCAACGCTGCCATGAAGCAAGTCTTCATAGGCTTTTTCGACACCGGTTTTACCAATAAAGCGTGAACCACGATAGTTAACGAGGTTGAGGATCTTTAGTTCCTTTTCATTAATCGCGCCAACATAGCCGACAACGTGAGAGGTCAGCTCTGCAAACGGATAATTCCGTAATGGTCGAGCTTGAATCTCAACGCCTGGAAATAAGTGTCGATGAGCAGAAAACGCAGCCACTTCATTATCATTTAAGCGGTTTCTTAACGCTGTGCTTGCAAAGCGCTTGTGCTGTTTTCGCCGCTTTTCAAATAGGTCTATTTCGCCTTTTGATATGGGTAGTAATTCGGCTAATCGCTTAATAGTGCCAGGCATGTCTTTGATTTGTTCTGGAATAAGCTCGAGACTATAACTGGGGTTGTTTTCCGCAAGAACCTGCCCGTTTGTATCAAAAATCAACCCACGAATAGGGCTGATGGGAGATAATTTGACGCGGTTGTTTTGTGCCAGATCAGTGTATTTCTCGTGCGTTTCAATCTGTAAGTAGGCGAGCCTAAAAATCAATGCAAGAAATAGAAGGCTGACTAATAAAATAAGCACGATGGAGCGTGATAAGAAAAGGCGATTTTCTTGCAACGAACTTTTAAGGTCGAAACTGGTTTTCATTGTTTTATTGAACTCGGAAACGTCTTCTTGTTAGGCGTAATGTAGCAAAAGCAATGGGCCACAGGAGTGCGCTGGTCAGTGCTTGGAACCAATAGGTATAGTCTGTATTGGTTGAGCTTGCTAATTGGGTTATCCAAAGCATCAGCAACTGCATGGATAGAAAAAAGAATAAAATAAAACCGGCTTGTTGCCAAATGAGGTAATTCCTTATCTGGGAATACAGGGTATGGCTTAAGAAGGCTGCAATGCAAAAGGCGAGAGTGTTTAGACCTAAAAGGCTACCCGTTAAAACGTCAAATAATAGCCCCATCATAAACCCGGTGCCTATACTTACTTTATAAGGCAGTGCGATACTCCAGTACATAAGTGTCATCAACGTCCAATGAGGCATGAATGAAGCTACTTGATTTGACCACGGAAGTACAGTCAGGCACATGGAGAAAAAGAAGGATAAATAGATGACGTGCCCGCCAGATGATTTAGCGTGCACGAGGTGTAATGTGCTCGGGTTTGGCGGCAGGGGCGCCTTCTAAAAGAGAAATAGGTTGTTGCTTGCTCCAAACTAATAAAACTTCGTGTGTGCTATCAATTTTTGCTACGGTTTCGGCTTCTGCATACATGAATGCTTCGCCTGACAAAGGAGTGAGTTTGGAAACGACACCAACAGGGTAGCCTTTAGGAAAAACGCCGCCAAGTCCAGAGGTTGTTAACAGATCTCCCGTTTTAATGTCTGCGTTGTGCGGAAGGTAAGGCAGAATGAGTATGTTTTTAGACCCATTGCCCGTGGCGATTGTTCGGAGCCCTGTTCGATTAATCTCAATCGGTATAGCGTGATTCGGGTCGGTGATAAGCATGATAGAAGAGGTTAGTGGGCGTACATCAATAATCTGCCCAATAATGCCGTCCTCATTCAGTGCTGCTTGGCTTTGGTATAAATCAAATCGACTGCCTTTGTCGATAACGACGTGTTGCGTATTAGGGTTTTGGTTAACGTTGATAAGTGATGCAGAGATAAACTGCTCGCCAATCTTGAATGATGATTCGAGTAAACTGTGTAAACGATTATTTTCTTGCTCAATTGCGTCGAATTTTTGTAGTTTTGCCTTAAGTAACAGGGCTTCAGATTTTAGTGTTCTATTTTCTTCTAGCAACTCTACGCGATCAGTAGAGCTCTGTGTTATCCATTTAGATACAGTGCTGGGGAAATTAACGACTTCGTAAACCGGTTGTACAAGAAAAGACAAGGTGTCTTTAAACCGATTCAGTTGATTGGTCTTATGCGCGAGAACCAGTAATAAAATTGCAATAATAATCGCCGCAATAAAGCGAGTGCTAGTAGACGGACCTTTTGAAAATATGGGTTTTATGGCGATTAACCCGTGCGATTATTCTAGTTCGAACATACTGGGGCCTTTTTCATTGATAAGCTCCAATACTTTGCCGCCGCCACGCGCAACGCAAGTCAGCGGTTCGTCTGCGGTACGGACGGGAACGCCCGTTTCTTCATTAATAAGTTTATCCAAGCCTTTTAGTAACGCCCCACCGCCGGTGAGAACAATGCCGTTCTCAGCTACGTCAGCGCTTAGTTCTGGTGGTGTTTGTTCCAACGCTGCTTTTATTGCGCTGACGATAGCGCCAACAGGCTCTTGCAAGGCTTCCAATATTTCATTGCTATTCAATGTGAAACTGCGTGGTATGCCTTCGGCTAAATTACGGCCAGTTACGGACATTTCTTGAACTTCATTAGCGGGGTATGCAGAACCAATGGTGTGTTTGATTTTTTCAGCGGTAGACTCACCGATAATGGTGCCGTAATTGCGGCGTACATAGTTGATAATGGCTTCGTCAAATCGATCGCCACCAACGCGGATAGATTCGGAATAAACAATGCCATTAAGTGACAGCACAGCAATTTCAGATGTACCACCGCCAATGTCCAAGACCATAGAGCCTCGTGCTTCGTCAATCGGCAAGCCTGCGCCAATGGCGGCAGACATGGGTTCTTCAATTAAAAACACTTCGCGTGCGCCAGCGCCAGCAGCTGATTCTCTAATGGCGCGTCTTTCCACTTGTGTTGAGCCGCAAGGCACGCAGATAAGAACGCGAGGGC
>JAESRY010000183.1 GCA_016764415.1 Cycloclasticus sp.
CCAAAATCAAGAAAACTTCTAATCGCAACAAAAGCAACTACAACAAAAACTACAATTAAAAATACTGCAAAAATCATCCCAAAAGACAGCGTTATTAATATTGGATAACTCTGCTTTCTCAACGTATTGTGCAACCACAACTGCTTCAACTGAGGGGAGAGACTCCACAATGGCATTCAGTTTATCCATCGTGTTGATGTACTTGCCGCCATACAAATAGCCATCGGCGGCAATCACTACCTTGGGGTTAATTTGTTGGAAGCGATCTAGCACGCCTTTAATGCCAAAGTCGGGTGAAGTGGACGACCAAATCGCGCCAATGCTAGCGGTTGCCAACATAGCGATGAGGGTTTCCGGTACGTTTGGCATAAACGCAGCAACGCGGTCACCTTTAGTGAGACCCATAGCTCTTAGACTGTGCGCCAGTTTTTCAACGTGGCTATAAAGCTCTGCGTAACTGAGCTGTGTTTTAATTTGATCTTCGCCCCAAAAATGCACGGCGGTTCGATCATCACGAAAACGCAGTAAATTTTCTGCAAAGTTTAAACGCGAGTCAGCAAACCAAGTAGCCCCCGGCATTTTGTGAATGTCATCTACAACGGACGTATACGGAACTGAATGAATAACGTTGTTATTCTCCCAAATGTTTTGCCAAAAAGCAGGAATATTATCGATAGACCAATCATATAGTTCGTTATAACTATCAATAGAAAGTCCATAACGTTGGTTAATGGTTTGAGCAAACTGCCATACTTGCGAGCCCTCAATGCGAGACTGAGACGGTGTCCAGAGTTGTTTATTCATATTGGTTTTTTAATTTAAAACGTTGCCGACACGGCTATTATTTGTAATGCCCAGTTGTTGGGTAATGAAATGCCCCGCTTGGGCTAATTTTTCAAGGTTAATACCTGTCTCAATGCCCATGCCGTGAAGCATGTACACCACATCTTCGGTTGACACATTGCCAGATGCACCTTGTGCATAAGGGCAGCCACCTAACCCTGCAACTGACGCATCAATAGTAGCGATACCATATTCCAAACAAGCAAAGAGGTTTGCTAAGGCTTGCCCGCGGGTGTCATGAAAATGCAATGCGATTTGGTTTGCGGGTACTGATTTGAGTACRTCTTCWAGCATGTTTTTAGCCTTTACGGGCGTGCCGATACCGATGGTGTCACCCAATGAAATTTCGTAACAGCCCATATCAATAAGTGCTTTACTCACAGAGGCAACTTTTTCAAYACTAATATCGCCATCATAAGGGCAGCCTAGTACACAGGAAACATAACCTCTAACACGGATATTTTCYGCTAAYGCAGGGCGCATTAATTCCTCAATGCGCTTGAGGGATTCATCAATAGTGCAATTGGTGTTTTTTTGGGTAAAGCTTTCTGAGGCCGCAGAAAAAACGGCAATTTCTTTTACACCACAMGCTAACGCGCGTTCCACACCTTTAAGGTTTGGCGTTAATACTGCATAATTAATGGCGTTATTTAATKCTAGYTGAGCGAGYACGTCAGMCGCATCRGCCATTTGWGGCACCCAYTTTGGGCTGACAAAACTRGCGACTTCAATGTTATTAACGCCAGCTTGTTGTAGCCGGTGAATGAGCTCGACTTTATTATCCGTGGATACGTTTTKCKTGATRTTTTGTAAGCCATCACGAGGGGATACATCCATAATACGTATGGAYTTGGGGTAAGAGGGCACGGCTTTCTCCTGTTAAAAMAAACGATRYATAGRTGATATTTTAGCGTTTAGTTTATTCATTATGCGAA
Organism: Cycloclasticus sp.; assembly: GCA_016764415.1. Classification (GTDB taxonomy): domain Bacteria; phylum Pseudomonadota; class Gammaproteobacteria; order Methylococcales; family Cycloclasticaceae; genus Cycloclasticus. The sequence goes on from JAESRY010000183.1 coordinate 1,779, forward strand.
TTTAAATCACCCTGGTGGATAAGTTCAGGGTAATTAGGGCCATATACTAAAAAACTAAAAATTGGTCGCTCAATAATAAGCTTAACGGCAAGTAGTTATTTTTTTGGTTTATCAAGTGTTACTTGCATCTCTTTAAAGCGTCTAATGTCTTCATCTGAGTAGCCGGCTTCTGCTAGTATTTCTGTATTATTCTCACCATATTGCGGTGGCTTAAATTGAATTTTACCTGGTGTTCTTGATAGTTTGATTGGAATACCTGTTCCTCTGTATTCACCATCTTGAACGACCATCTCACGCGCTATGGTTTGTGGGTGTTGCAAGGCATCTTCTACAGTTTGCACAGAACCTGCGGGAATGCCTTTTTCTAACAACTCTTGTGTTAGGGCTTTTCCATCCATGTTAACAAGCATGTCTTCAAGAATTTTACGTAAGGCGGCTCTATTACGTGCGCGTTCAGCATTTATGGCAAAGCGAGGGTCGCTCGCAATCTCATCATGTCCAAGGTGTTTACATAAACCAGCAAATTGGCGATCATTACCGATGGCGAGGAATAATTGGCCATTGGCAGTTGGAAAGAGGTCATAGGGCGTTATATTAGGGTGTGCACTGCCTGTTCGGTTTTGTGGCTTTCCATTTAGAAACCAATTAGCCGCGTGTGGATGAATAAGGCTGACGGCGGTGTCGTATAAACTGACTTCAATCGACTGCCCTAAGCCTGATGTTTGACGTTCGTGCAAAGCCAATAAAATGGCGATAACCGCATTCATGCCAGTGGTTAAATCAACAATAGGTACGCCAATACGAACCGGTGGTCGGTCGGGGTCGCCATTAATGCTCATTAAGCCGGAAGTGGCCTGTGCGACGGCGTCGTAGCCTGGAAAACCAGCATACGGACCTGTGCTGCCAAAACCGGTGACGCGACAATGAATTAAACGTGGGAATTTTTTCTGTAATACTTCGTCAAAGCCAATGCCCCATTTTTCAAGCGTACCGATTTTAAAGTTTTCAACCAATATATCTGCTTGTTCTAATAGCCTAAATAAAATTTCATGTGCTTCTGGTTTGCGCATGTCCAAGGCGATACATTTTTTATTGCGATTAACGCCGTCAAAATAAGCACTGCCGCGTTCGTGATAAGGAGGACCCCAGCCACGTGTTTCATCACCAGCGGGTGGTTCTACTTTAATAATTTCAGCGCCATGGTCGCCTAAAATTTGAGTCGATAACGGGCCACCTAAAACGCGTGATAGGTCGACAACTTTAATACCATCGAGAGATGATTTTGACATTTATAGCACCTCCTGTGTGCCTAATAGAGTAGTGACTTGACTGGATAATACGCCACCATTGCCATGTACCAGCGCAACTTCTGCATTTTCAACCTGTCGAGCACCACAGCCGCCACGCAATTGTTGTATGGCTTCAATAAGGATAAAAATACCATACATACCTGGGTGTACACAGGATAAGCCGCCGCCATTTGTATTTACGGGCAAACTGCCGCCCGGTGCAATATTGCCATTAGAAACAAACTGACCGCCTTCGCCTTTTGCACAAAACCCTAAGTCTTCAAGGAACAGCAAGGTGTTAATAGTGAAGGCGTCGTATACCTCAACCACATCCACATCGCTTTGCGTTAAACCGGCCATTTTGAATGCACGCTCACCAGATTCTTTAGCGGCGGTTACTGTTAGGTCAGGCATTTGTGTGATTTGACGGTGCCAATGCGCGGCCCCTGTGCCTAATAGGTAAACGGGTTTATTGGGGAAGTCTTTAGCGCGTTCACTCGACACCATAATGACAGCACCACCACCATCAGTCACTAAACAACAATCTAGTTGTGATATTGGGTCACTAATCATTCTGGAATTTAGTACATCCTCGCGACTTAGGTCACCATGAGCAAAGGCCGCAGGATTAAGGTTAGCCCATTGTCTTGCGGCAACAGCTATATCAGCCAATTGCTCGCGTGTTGTGCCGTATTGATGCATATGCCTCGCAGCAGCCAATGCGTAAGAACTAATGGGGTATCGGGGTTTGTAGGGGGTTTCATAAATTTGTTGTTCAGACATGGTCGCCAATTTGCCGCCAGCAGTCCGTTGGTTGCTGCCATAACAAATTAAAGCAACATCACATAAACCGTTCTTAATAGCACTCGCGGCGTTCAGTGTGTGGGCAACAAAAGACGAACCGCCCACCATACTGCCATCGGAGAAGCGAGGCTTTATGCCGAGATATTCTGCAGTACTTAATGTGGGCATAAAGTGATATGAAGAGCCGGTAAAGATACCGTCAATGTCACTGAGTTTTAAACCAGCATCATCCAATGCATTATGGGTTGCCTCGGCGAGAATATCTAACGGCATCTTGCCATGAGCTTCGCCACAACCCGCTAAACCAACGCCAACAATAGCAGAAGAACCTCTTAATGTATCAACCATGACTTAAGCTCCTTTAAGAGGGGTGAAAACGACATAAGAATTATTGTCGTCATTGATAATATTAGCGATAACTTGGTCGCCAATACTAACGATTTCAGAGTCAACACCATCTACTCGGCTCATCATGCGAGGGCCTTCTTCTAACGTAACCAGACAAACATTATAATTGCCACCACGTTCTGGTTTACGGCGAACAGTGGTCGTTGAATACACCTCTCCCTTTCCAGAAACGGGTTGCCACTCTAATTCAAAGCTACCGCAATGTGGGCAAACAACGCGAGGGAAAAAATGAAATTTTGCACAGCTGGTACATTTGGGCAGTTCAAATTGATTGTTTTTTAAATTCTTTTGATAAATCTGGTCAGGACCTGTATCGCTAAATTGGTTTGAATTTGTCATTGTTAGTAGGTGTTCCTAATGTTGAATATTGAAACGAGTTTTTAACTTGAATAAAATTCTAACACTTGTTATGTTGGAGGACTAGATTTTTTTAGATGGCAAATGAATTTTAGCATCCCTCTTTAAAGTCGTCTTTCGAACGTAAAAACCAACTACTTTAAGTAGAGTTATGGTGGACTTAAAGCTTTTAATTTCGCGTAGCTTTAAATGTGACTTAACACTAATAATTGAGGATGAACAATAATTATGGCTAGAATCATCATCACGTATCCAGAAACAACTCTTTACACACACGATTTAACTGTCCGTGTAAAGGACTTAAATATTGGGAACCACTTAGCTCACGATAGTGTTATTTCTTTATTGCATGAAGCACGTGCCCAATTTTTTGAGGCAAACAATATGTCCGAACTGGATGTTGAAGGTTACGGCATCATCATGGCTGATATTGGGGTTAACTATAAGGCAGAGGCATATTTTGGTCAGATGTTAGCTGTTGAGATAGCGCTTGGGGACTTCTCTTCCAAAGGTTGCGATATGTATTATCGAATGTCTTGTAAAGAAACAGGAACGGTCGTTGCTATAGCAAAAACAGGGTTGGTGTTTTTTGACTATGAAGCGAAAAAACCGGTGGCTGTTCCACAATCATTTCTAAATATTGTTAAATAACAAACTGTTTTAACTGATTAAAATAAAGGGGAAATAATGGCATCAACAGAATCTAACTTTTTGCGTGACCTTTACCAAAGCTGGACTGACCGAATGACAGCTAACCCAAATATGACGCTGGATGATATGCGTGATGTATTTGATGAGTGGGAAAAGCCGACTAAAGAACCGGAAGGCGTTACCTATAAAAGTGATAACGTTGGCGGTGTTGATGTTATTTGGGCTATACCTGTGGATGCAGACACCAATAAGGTACTGATATACACACACGGCGGCGGTTTTGTAGTTGGGTCTTCGTCTAGTCACCGGAAGTTAGCTGGCCATGTAGCAAAAGCATTGGGTGCTATTAGTGTTATCTTGGACTACAGATTGGCACCAGAAGCGCCTTTTCCCGCGCAAATTGATGATGCGGTATCTGTCTACAAAGCAATACTTGCTAGTGGTATTCAAGCGAACAACATTACAACGGTTGGTGATTCAGCAGGAGGGAACTTAGCTATTTCATCGGTACTGAAATTCCGCGAACTGGGGTTGCCATTACCTGGCAGTGTTATTGCTTTTTCACCTTGGTTGGATATGGAGCTAACAGGTACGACACTCGACACAAATGAAGCGACAGATGCGTTGGTAAAACGTCCTGTGCTTGAGGCGATGTCGGGGATGTTTTTAGGCGAAAATGGTGCGGCAAATGACCCACTTGCAAACCCTCTGCACGCTGATTTTTCTCATTACCCAGCGCTGTATATCAATGCGGGTAGTGATGAAACTTTATTAGATGATTCACGACGCCTCCATGCTATGGCCAGTGAAGCAGGTGTTAACTCAACCTTATCCGTTGTTGAAGGTATGCAACACGTATTTCCGTTTTTGGCGGGTCGGGCAGAAGAAGCCGATAACGAAATTAAAAAAATAGCCGCTTGGTATAACAACATAACCGGCTAATAAAATACAAGTGGAGATGACTAAAATGGTAAAAAAGGATCACGCAAAAACCCAAATACCGGGCGCGGATTTCGATGCAGTTGTTATTGGCGCTGGTTTTGGTGGGCTTTATATGACGCATAAATTACGTGACCAGTTGGGCATGCATGTTCAATCTTATGATAATGCATCTGATGTGGGCGGCACTTGGTATTGGAACCGCTACCCAGGTGCTTTGTCAGATACAGAAAGTTTTGTGTATTGTTTGTCTTTTGATAAAGACTTACTCCAAGAATGGAATTGGAAGAATCGCTATATCACACAACCAGAAATCATGGAGTACTTAAATCATTTTGCTGACCGGTTCGATATAAGAAAAAGCTATCAATTTGATACCAAAGTAACGAAAGCCGTATTTAACGAAGAAACCAACCTATGGGACGTCGAAACGGACCAAGGGGACAAAGTAACAGCGCAACATTTAGTCACTGGCCTTGGATTGCTGTCAGCAGCGAATATACCAAAATTTAAAGATTTCAACGTATTCAAAGGAAAAACCTATCACACCGGTGCTTGGCCTCGAGACGGGGTTAATTTCACAGGCAAACGTGTCGGCGTTATCGGTACGGGTTCGACAGGGCAACAATTTATTACTGCAGTTGCACCAGATGCCGGTCATTTAACGGTGTTTCAACGTTCTCCTCAATACTCTGTTCCGGTTAGAAACCGTCCACTTACAGAAGGGGAGCTAAATCAAATAAAAGAAACGTACGATGAAAGGTGGACCCAAGTCTTTAGTTCGGGTGTTGCCTTTGGTTTTGAAGAAAGCACCACGCCGTGTGCGGACCTGTCTGAAGAAGAAACCGATAAGGTATTTGAAGCCGCTTGGGAAAATGGTGGCGGTTTTCGTTACATGTTTGAAACATTCAGTGATATTGCCTTGGATCCGATAGCTAATGAAAAAGCGGCCGCCTTTGTACGTAAGAAAATTGCAGAAACGGTTACAGACCCAGAAATGGCGGCCAAACTCACGCCACATGACTTGTATGCAAAACGACCTCTATGTAATTCTGGTTATTACGAAACATTCAACCGTGACAACGTGGCGTTAGTCGATGTAAAAGCAGACCCTATTGCAGAATTCACCCCGACAGGTATTCGAACAGAAAGCGGTGCAGAACATGAGCTCGATATTCTCGTCTTTGCAACGGGGTTTGACGCCGTTGATGG
>JAESRY010000116.1 GCA_016764415.1 Cycloclasticus sp.
TTTTGCGGTCGGACTTGAAAGCCATGTTATACGCGAAATATAAAGAGGAAGGATATTATGCATAAATATTTAGAAGGACTTAGACAGACAGGAAGAACAGCAAGAATGGTAAGTGAAGCAAAATCACTAGCTGAATCAGGAAGAGCTGTTTACATATTATTCAATGAACGAAGTCAGGCTGATAATTGGCGAAAATTGTTTGGGGAAGCTCTTGCAGAAACCCTTGGTGTGAAATTTGAAACCGTAGGTGACGTGGGGATAGATTGGGAGACAATGACAGTAAGAGGAGCGTATCCAAATTGCATATTTCTTGTTGACCACCACGCTATCGAACGAAGGTACGAAAAGCAACTGGAAATGATGCATAAATACGATGTCGGAGCGCACAGCGTATAACGCCCAAATAAGCGGCAACGCTTTTTGTTGTCCGCTTGATTTTATTGTTATAAGACTTAATAGTAGGAACTAGGAACTATGAATAATGATTTAATGTTTTCAAGCAAAACTGATTTGTGGGCTACACCACAAGACTTTTTTAATAAACTGGATGCTGTATTTAGATTTGATACTGATGTTTGCGCTTTGCCTGAAAATGCCAAATGTGAGAGTTTTTTTACGCCAGATGATGATGCGTTAAATTGCGCTTGGTTTGGCACGTGCTGGATGAACCCACCTTCCGGAAGAGGGATAAACCAATGGATTAAAAAAGCATACGATAGTGCTAAGAAAAATGGCGCAACAGTTGTCTGCTTAGTGCCTGCCAGAGTTGATACCAGATGGTGGCATGATTACTGCTCAAAAGGTGAGGTACATTTCATAAAAGGGAGGTTAAAATTTGGGAATGCTAAAAACTCCGCCCCATTCCCTAATGCTGTAGTTGTTTTTAGACCAACAGTAAATGATGCTTTGGAAGAAGTAATATAACACATGATTAACGGGAACGGCTTTCCTTGTAATACGACAACCAAGCGAAAAGCGGGAAAAAACCACCAATCATTAAAACATTATGGCAAACATACTGAATGAAGACGAGTTAGAAACACTTACAGGCTACAAAACGTCCGGCAAAGTGGCGCAAACGCTACGCAGACAGGGCATTGGCTTTGTGTCCGATAAAAATGGTAAGGTGAGAACCACCTGGACAGCCGTTAACGCCGTMCTTATTGGCAACCAAACAGCCGTGCAGCCTGATTTAAGCTCACTATGRAAATAAAATTACCTAAAAAAGTTCATTATAAACACGGGGCCTACTACTACGTAACACAAATAAACGGCGCGCGAAAATGGATAAATTTAGGTAAAACAGAACCGGATATGTACCGGAAACTGGCAGAAATAAAAGCAGGGGAATTTAACAAAGGGACGTTAGGCGAATACCTAACGACATATCAAACAGACGTTATACCAACCAAAGCAGCCAGCACGCAAATTGAAAATAAACGCCAAATAGCCGTGTTGCGCAAGGTTTTTGGCCACATGCGACCCCACGAAATAACCCCCGTGTTCATCTATCAATTCATGGATGCCCGTGGAAAAACATCGCAAACATCAGCAAACCGCGAGAAAGCCCTTCTAAGCAGCGTATTTTCTTATTTGATACGTTGGGGAGTCGTCAGCCTAAATCCGTGCAAAGAAGTACACGCATTCACCGAGAAACCACGCGATCGATACGTCGAAGACTGGGAATACAAAGCCGTCTACAACCAAGCAAGCCCACTCATTCAAGTAACAATGGAACTAGCTGTTATTAGCGGAATGCGACAAGGCGATATTTTAAACATAAGATTAATTGATTGCCAAACAGACGGTATTCACCTGGTACAAAACAAAACAGGCAAAAAACAAATATTTGAATGGACAAAAGATTTGCGCGCAGTGGTAAAACGTGCAAAAAAACTACGCACCGTTACCAGCGCCACGCATTTAATAAGCAGCGAAAAAGGCAAACCATATGCCAGCAGCGGCTTTAAATCAATTTGGCAACGAACCATGAACAGAGCAATAGAAAACGGCGCAATAAAAGAACGATTCACGTTCCACGATCTAAGAGGAAAAGCCGCAAGCGAACACCAAAGAGGCGATAAATTACTAGGACATAACGACCCCAAAACCACTGCAAAACACTACCAAAGAAAACCGGTAAAAGTAAAACCAATCCGGTAAAACGTAGACACTTGAAAAAAAACGTAGACAGTTGCAAAAAAGAGAAAACAAAAACCCTTGCAACTAATTGATAATTAAGCCGAAAATGGGGTGGATGAAGGGGCTCGAACCCTCGACAACCAGAGTCACAGGCATGTTACCCGCCCAATCGGGTGACTTCTTATTAGACGGCATCCAAATCGCTATGGAACATTTTGGCATGGGCCTCGCAAGGCAAGACCCTTTATTCAATTCGTTAGCCTACCCCCCAAAGATGATGGAAGCGATGCGCGCACGTTTTAACTCAGAGCAAGTTGCCATGTTGGATAGCGGTGTTTCCTTACCAACGCACGCCAACCTATTCCCTAACTTGAGCTTTTTGAATGCGCCCGGCGCGTACACCGCGATGGCACCTCCAGCGCCTTATATGACGTTTAGAGTTTGGCGACCTCTAGCGGCCGGTAAAACAGAAATATGGTCATGGTGCATGGTAGAAAAAGATGCACCCGATGAATTCAAGCAAGCCTCCTATAAAGCCTATTTAATAAGCTTCGGCACTTCCGGCACACTAGAACAAGACGATGCCGAAAACTGGGTCACGATTAGTAACGCGGCAAAAGGGACCTTCGCGTCTAAAATGCAACTCAATTACGGCATGGGACAAGAGATACTCAAGCCGATTGAGGATTGGCACGGGCCCGGAAATGCCTACCCACTCGACTTTACCGAATTTGCGCAACGCGCCTTCTGGAAAAAATGGATAGCAACCTTGGAGGCTGAATAATGAGCATCAACGAATCTTTGTTTAGAGAAATAGAAGCTTTTATCTATCACGAAGCTGAATTATTAGACACGCATCAACACGCCGATTGGCTTGAGCTATGGGATGAGCAAGCGAGTTACCGCATGCCAGTTCGTGTAACCCATACAAAACGCCAACGTGACCTAGAGTTCCAAGAAAATTTTGGACACTTTGACGAAACCAAAGAAATGCTTAGCATGCGCATCAAGCGYCTWGRYACATCCACWGCTTGGGCTGAAGACCCACCATCCAGAACACGTCATTTTGTCACCAAYCTACGTATTAAATCYTTAGCYAATGAGCAATATGAGCTGAAGACTAATCTAATGCTGTACCGAAATCGTTCCGATAGCGCAGAGCACGATATTTTGTCGGCCGAACGGCTTGATATTGTTCACAAAGTGAGCGGTGAATGGCGCTTACTAAAACGCACCATTTATATGGACCAATCAACACTCGGGACATTGAACCTATCGATTTTTTTATAGATATTATGTCTTAAATCACTTTTTAGGATGTCAAAGCGCTTGTTATACGCTCACTATTGCCATACATTAACAAACACTAATATTAATATTAATACACAAAATAAAACAGGAGTAAATTATGTCATTATGGTTAGATTTTATGGGTGCAGAAATTCGTTATGTAGAGACTGCGTCTTACGGAAAAACACGTATTGCTGAAGCCGGCAAAGGCAATAAAGAGACCCTTTTCTTCCTTCATGGTGTGGGTGGACATTGCGAAGCCTATGCAAAGAACGTTGTTGCTCTATCCGATGAATTCCACGTTGTTGCCTATGACTACGTTGGCCAAGGCATGTCCGACAAACCCCTGCTTGATTACACACCAATGGTTCTAGTCGATCATTTACGCGAACTAATGGATGCGCTAGGTGTTGAAAAAGCCCATTTATCAGGCGAATCCATGGGTGGCTGGGTATCTGGCCTCTTTACTATTGAATACCCTGAACGCGTATTGAAGTTAAACCTTAATACATCAGCTGGTTTACCTATTATTACCGACAAAGGTCGCGCGGAACTTCAAGATCTCATCGATTTAACTTCCAAGGCCACCACCATGGGCCCACCGACGTTTGATAGCGTTAAAAATCGCATGAAATGGCTGTTCCACCCGAATAATCACGACAGCATGATTACAGATGAACTCGTTAATACGCGGCTCACCTGTTACCGCCAACCTGGCTCAAAAGAAGTCGCGCCCAAAGTACTCGCCATGATTGGTATGCACGACGACTACCTCATTCCGATGGAAAAAATCAAAAAAGAAACACTCTTTTTGTGGACAGACGACAACCCTTGCCATGACGTGCCTTGTGCTAAGAACAGTGCCGCCAAAATCCCAGGCTCACTATTATACGTTATGAAAAAAGACGCCGCCCATTGGCCACAATACGAATCGCCAGAAGAGTTTAATGCAGTAATACGAAGCTTTTTAAAAACTGGCAAAATTTAACAACTAGGAGATAAATAATGGCTATTAAAAAAACTATTGAAATCAAACCCGGCGCCTATGAAGATGCCATTTTAGGCTTTAGGAACCACTGGTACCCAGGTTTCAAGAGTGATGAAGTACCTGAAGGTGAATTCAAAACATTGGTTTTATTAGGTGAGAATTTACTCGTTAAGCGAATAGACGGCGAAGTGTATGCCGTACAAGATGCATGCGCACATCGCGGTTATAAGTTCTCTGAAAAGTTGGAGTGCTATACAAAGAATTCTATCACATGCCCTGTACACGCCTTTACATATAACTTGAAAAACGGCGAATTGATCACCATTCCTAGCGACCCTGACAGCCATTTAATTGGCAAAGCCAACTTGCATTCATACCCCGTGCAAGAAGTAAAAGGCATGGTGTTTATTTTTGTTGGCGACATGAACCCGCCTGCTCCATTAATTGAAGACGTGCCACCCGGTTTCCTAGACGACGACTTATATTTAGTGCCCTCAGTTAACGTTAAATGTGACTGCAATTGGCGTATCGCCGCAGATTCTGGCTTTGACCCAAACCACATCTTTATGCACAAAGACAATGAGATGCTTGATTTCCTTAAGTTTCCTTTCCCCATTGCTGCAAAGATAAAAGGCGACGACCCCTTTGAAGAAATTGAAATTGTCGAAACAGAAGGTGGCCCAAAAGGGTTAATCGATGACCTAAATGAAACCATTCCCGTATATGAACATACTTTCGAATGTGACGGCGAAGTAGGCACGATGAAATCGATGTTTCCGCCAGACCCTGAGGGCATGGCAGCCCAAGGTTATGGTTCCATTACTGGCTCTCTTTGGTTACCGGGTTGCTTGCACGTTGATCCGTTCCCCGTACCCGGCATGTGTCATTTTGAGTGGTGGGTTCCCATTGACGAAACTACTCATCGTTACATGATTACCTACGGCAAGCGCACCTCGGACCCTGAAGAACGAAAACAATTTAAACAAGACGTTGAAAACGTTTGGTATCAGCAAGGCTACGAAAACTTTAACCGCTACGACACCATTCTTAATAATGGCATGCAAGAGAGTTACGAAGATCCAAATTACTTATACGGCCAACATGAAGCACTTGCTAAAACAGATGGCTACACACTGTCCTGGCGCCGACTTGCTAGCAAACATAACCGAGGCATTCAAACTCGGTACGGTGTAAAAAAAAAGGATAAGTCATAAGCGATGACCAAGAACAACGCGCAGTCAAAAAAGCTTGCCTGTGCGCCAACCCAAGTGGCGTCGCCCATATGTCATGGAAAACGTTGCCCATTAGCCACAATACGAATCGCCAGAAGAGTTTAATGCAGTAATACGAAGCTTTTTAAAAACTGGAACTATATAAATTTTATTGGAGTTCAATCATGTCTAAGAAAAAAACAGTAGAAATAAAACCCGGCGCATATGAAGATGCAATACTAGGGTTCCGTAATCATTGGTATCCAGCATTTTTTAGTGCAGATGTACGAGAAACTGAGGTCAAAACCCTTAAAATTCTTGGTGAAGATATATTGTTGAAGCGAGTTGACGGCCAAGTCTATGCGGTACGTGACGAGTGCCTACACAGGGGGTTTAAGCTTTCGACAAAACCGGAATGCTTTACCAAAAACACCATTACTTGCTGGTTTCATGGCTTCACTTACAACATTAAGGATGGCGTTCTCGTTGCAATCCCATCTGATCCAGATAGCAAGTTGATTGGCAACCGAAAACTGCATTCCTATCCTATAGAGGAAAAAAAGGGGATGCTATTTATCTTTGTAGGAGATATGAGTCCACCGCCGCCACTGGTTGATGATGTTCAGTTTGGTTTCCTCGACGAAGATAACCATGTCGTGCCATTTCACAGTGAAGAGGTTCATTCCAACTGGCGTATCGCGGCAGATTCCGCTTCCGAGTTCAATCATACCTTTATCCACAAAGATGACGACATAGTTAAATATTGGAAACAACCGTTGCCTTTTGCGGAGAAACCAAAAAGTGACAATCCTTATGATGGCTTCATTCTGCATGAAGGGCCTGGACCAAAAGGTTTTACGGATGCTTTTAGCGATGTAATTCCAGTGTTTGAGTTTAAGATTGAATGTGATGGTGAGTCTAACGTACTGCGCTCCGCTTACAATCCGCAGACGGACCCAGGAAGCATGCCATTTCATGAAGTGGAAGGCATTCTAACATTACCATGTACATTGCGAATCGGGCCCTGGGGTGCAGAACCAGAGTCGGGCGTAACAGGTAGCTATATGCATTACGAGTGGTATGTACCCATCGATGAAACACATCACCGTTACATTATTGCTTGGGGCAAGAAAGTGTCCTCGGAAGGCGACGCACTAAAGGCCGAACACGATATCCGCACCCGTTGGTCCTATCTAGAATATGAGGGCTTTAACAAAAGCGATGTTCTGGCCAACGAAGGTTCACAAGCAGCCTATGATGAACCAGGTTATGCATATGGCGAAAAAGAGAACTTATCACGTATCGATGCCTATGTATTGACATGGCGGCGAATAGCGGCAAAGCATAATCGAGGCATTCAAACTCGGTACGGTAAAAAGAAAAAAGGATAAAACCATGGATAAACACTTAACACCATCTAACCTAGGCTACTTTGTCTTCAACGCAAGCGACCTTAGCGCGTGGGAAAACTTCTGCGTCAACCTCATTGGTATGCAACTGAGCGACCGAAGCAGCAGTGAGTCATTGATATTACGGATAGACAACCAAGCACAGCGCATTGTTATTCAACAGAGTGATAACGATGACTTGGCCGCCATTGGCTGGGAATTTGATTCTGAAGACTCACTAGACGCATCAGTCTCACACATTGAATCACAAGGGACTAAAATTCAATTGGCAGATAACGACTTTTGCCGCAGCCGCGCTATTAAAAAGGCTTATATTTGCACGGATCCAAATGGCGTTGACCATGAGTTGTACTTT
>JAESRY010000117.1 GCA_016764415.1 Cycloclasticus sp.
AAACGGGTATTTTTTTGGATTCAATGTTTAAAGGTGGTGATAATGAATAGAATAAATGTAGACATAATGAATATTAACTCTTATTGTGAATTGAATGGTGAACTATTATGACAGATAGTATTGATAACAATTTAGACGGGGCCTATGTGGCATTATCAAAACTGATGTTGGGGTTTAATCTCAGCTATAATGAATTTTGCTATGGGTTAAAAAACCGTTATGTGCTTGAGGCACACCAGTCCAGCAAGACAATAACAAGTACAGCACTAAAATGTGGAATTGATCGAAGAGATGTCTCTGATATAATAAAAAATAAAAAGCGTCAGTATAAACAGTCTATCTTATTGGCTATATTAAGCCGCATAGAGATCGTGGCAAAAAACAATAATATGTTGGTCAATAAGCGAGGCATAGATTCAGTTGAAAATATTATGTATGAGCTTGCCTCAGGATCAACAACTCTTAAGTCCATAGTTGATGTGTTAATTGAAGCCGGTTTTGTTGAAGACAAGGGAGATAAAATAAAATATTTAACCAGTCAGGTCATTATCCCCGCAAATATAAAAATAGATTTGCGAGAGCTTTTATCACAGCTGCAAGATATTGTTGAGTAAGCCTTGTTGTCATTATTAAACTTAGCTGTATTGGCTTATTTTTAAGACAGTATCTCGCTTTAGTTTATTTGGTTTTATAAACATTGTTGATCATCTTGTTTATTAGTGTTTAACATAACTTACTCCAGGCTCACCACAATCGCAGCCTCATGATTTCTCCAAATTACGGGAATTACATAAGATCTATGATTTTCTGGTAACTTAATTCTTTCGGTATGGCCATTGACAACAATTGGCACAGAAATCATAAACTCGGATCCAAAATAACTTCTGGCATTTCCAGCTATGGTGTTTGCAACTTCGCCATCATCACTACATCTTTAATATCAACCCAGGCTATTTCTCTTGATTTAAGCCTCCCATATGAAGAAACAACGGCCTTAACAATTTTAACTGGCGATGATTGGGACTTATTAAAAACCACAGCCAGAGAGGCTTTGAATAATAGTGAGGATGGGAGTAGTCATGCTTGGCAAAACGACAAAACACTCCATGCTGGTGTCGTCACAATATTAACGACAACAATAACCGACAACAGCCATTGTCGTAACACTAGGTTTATTAACACGGCTGGAGAATTAACTAGTACGACGCTAGTTAATTTATGCAAACAAGGTGATAAGTGGACAGAGGCAAGCCCCCGAACTACTACAACGACAACAACCCCTTCGTTACCACCTCCTAACCCGTCCATCTTATTCAGTGGGTCAGTAACTCCGTCAGCCAATAATCAAAGTAAACGTTCTGATGATACAACTGGTTATTGCTTAGAGTTATCAAAAAACATAGACAAACTTAAAGGAAAGCCTCTAAGACGCAACGCTGCAGCAGAATTATTTAAAGCTGAGTGTCAACGCTAATAGGTTAAGTAGATAGCTGTAGTTTTAATACACGAATTTTGCAGAGATATTATTTTCTGAGTTAAAACGAATAACAACACGCGCTGGAGTATCTTCCCGTATTATTGGTGGGAGTTGAATATGTAATGGGCCAACAACCTTTTCTTTTCCTTCTATCTTCCATGAGATATAAATTGAATTTCCTTGATAAACTTTTGGAGGGAAACTAGTTGAACAAATGCCATGCTTTACTAATATGCTACAAGAGAAATAAGCTGTTGTTTTTTTAACCTCTACTCGGACATTTTCTAACTGTGTATCAGATGCATTACTAAAAATCACCTCGTTAAACATCAGCGGTTTTTTTACTGGTAAAGCAGAACAACTAACTATAAAAGCTAAAATCATTAAAACGTAAATAAATCTGAATCTGACGGGGTTTAGCATCTTAGTCTCTCGAGAATATCTGTTTAAACCTAAATTGTATTGTTTTCAAATCATAAGAAAACTCGCCATTTAATGCCGGATTGTTAAATAACATCTAGCACTTATCGCAACCAGCCTGTTTATCAGATGCTTCAGACCATGTCATAACACAGCAGGCGAACGTGACTTGTGAATTCTAACCCCGACGTCTTACATCCAGCCAGTGCTCCAATTAAACTAGAGACAATTAGTATGTTTCTCGACTTTATTAAGTTTTTTAGACGCACCTAATCCAGTCACGCAGCACACCTCAACCTATTAAGCATATGGACTATACTTAAACTATAGCCACATCACTTATTCTGGAGTCGGGCTAAAGCATTAGCAAAACGTAAAGCCCACTGTTGTAGAACAGGCATAACATCATCAAGTGCAACTTTAGAGTCTGAAGATTCTAAAGCTTTTCCTTTTTGTAAATCGATAACGCTAGCCAGTAATTGTCCGCTTTTAGCATCGGTCACTTTAGCTTCCATCATAACTCGAGCATTTTTCTGTGTTGTACCTGTGGCTCTCATTGCACCGGTAATAGCGGCACTAATTGGGATGTATTGATAAGCCTTAAGGTCGTCATAACTTCCATAAACACTAGTGATTGCAGCTTGAATTCGAATAACCCCTAATTCAGGTTTACCGACAATCCCATAACCTTTTTTTCTAAAACTTGTTTTGAGCTCGTTTTCGTATGCTGTAGCAATTGAAACTAATAACGTGTTATTTGGGCGCTCAAGGCCATCAGGATCGAGTATTTTAACCTTATCGATCATAACGCTTTTATAATTTGAGAAATCAACGTTTGGAGCGACGTATAGCTTTGTTTCCGGATAAATATCGGACTGCTCAAGTTGAGAATAATTACTCAAAAAGCCAGAGTATTTGTCTTCAGTAACTTTATTTGCTGCACAACCAGCTAAAAAAACCACCAAAACTGCAACACCTATATTTAATTTTTTCATCGTTTCATCCTCTCCATTATTAATTATTAAGCCACTTTCTAGCTTTATTTTCTTCGTTTTCTTCAAAGAACTCTATCGGCATAGGGCGTAAATCTTTTGCTGTAAATAAGTATGCCATACCGTGCCATTTTGAATCACCGACAATGGCTATTTTTTGAATGTGCTTATCGTTCTCATCAGAAAAGCTCATATCATCCCATCCGTCAGCGTTCTCCCAACCATTAAAATTTTCAATCACAGACAGTATTTTAATCTTTCTTTTAACCTTGATTAGTGCCTTACACTCGATAAGCATTTGATCGAACTCTGCCTTCCCAAGCGTCCCAGAAACTCTGATAACGGCTAAATCAGTTTCTGCACTAAACACTAAAGACATAATCACTCCTCAAATTCAAAAAATCATTCTAACCTTCAGCAGTTAAGGCTATTTATATAATGACTGCTACATAAAAACTAATTAAGTACAAAACTTATCTGACACCCTAAGTTTATTCCAATCAAAAATCACTAATATTATTTCAATAACAAATATTTAACCTACGCTAAATTTCTAATCTAAATTAACGTGAGATATCAAGTTTACGCTTATCAGTATATAGCTTACGTACCAACTCATATTCAAATGGAGAACCTGTTTGGTAGTAGCGGAAGCCCTTCTTATGACGGGCGTCTATAGCTTGTAAAGCATAATATGCCACTTCACGACCACTATTATCATCTAAGTCTAAAACATCAATTGAGCTCATAATGGCAGCATCAACAATAGTACCGGTAGCGTCACGTAGGTTCGATGGTCCTAAAAACGGCAAAATGACATAAGGACCTTCTCCAACACCATAATGACCAAGCGTCTGCCCAAAGTCTTCCTTGTTCTCATAAAAGCCCATTCCTGTTGCGACATCAAATAGACCGACAATACCCGCGGTGCTATTGATAACGAAACGCCCAGCCGTTTTTGCTGAATCATTTGGCTTAAGTTGTAAGGCTGAGTTGGCGAAGTTAGTTATTTCAAAAAGGTTGTTGAAAAAGTTTGAAACGCTATCTTCAACTACGTCAGGTAATACTGTTTCGTAAGCGCCAACGACAGGTAGGAAAACATACTGGTCAAACCCAGCATTGAATCGGTAGACTCCACGGTTAAATCCTTCCCAAGGGTCATAAACATCAATCGCATATACAGTATCCTCATGTACAACAGAATCATACGAGTGTTGAGCGGGAAGCTCATTAGCTTGTTTTTGAGGTAACCCGCTACACCCAGATAATAATGAAGCGCCGACCATTAAGGAAAATAATGCGCTACGCGTAAAGTAATTACTATATTTCATGTGCAGGCTTCCTTAATTTTTGAAGTAGTTGATCATGTAATCGACATTATCCTTATAGGCCATATTGCCTAAATGACCACCTGTAGGATAAATATGCGCACGAGTYYTAAAGACATCACGGAAAAAGTCGATWTCTTTTGGAGCAAGAATGATATCGTCTTCATTATGTACAACAGCAATGTTATTTGCAGATCGTAGGTAACTGCTAATACCCGCTAAACTGAGCTGGTTAAGAAGATCTTTTTTTGCCATTCCAGGGTTTTGTTTTTGGAACGCTGGCAATAAGCGTTCTTCAAAATACTGAAGAAAACTAATGCGAGTAGCCACTTTGAAATAGCCAGTCGTAGACTCCGTTTTTTGCACCACATGATTTTTTGGAATAATGTAACCACCATTTGTTACGAGGTCTGATGTGAAAATCATATTAGCGCCAGACAGCCGAAATGCCACGCCAATTAAAGCGGCCAGTCGAGACTGATTCACATCGCCATTTTTTCCTTGATAAATGCGATATAAGGGATCGTCACTAAAATCGAGGCTATCTTGCACAGAATAGACAGAACTTAGTTCGGCCATCAATTCATTATAAAAGTCATTATATTTATTTCGTCCGCCGGGAATACTGTCTAACATCTCATCTAAAATAGAAGCTGAGTTATATTGACTCACTGGCGGGTTGATCATTAGCACTTTTTTAAAGTTGAACGCAGCACGTTCGCCATCAAGCTTAGCTACATAGGCCGCTTGAGCGCCGCCTAGGCTATACCCTGTCAGGTGATATTCTGTCACATCAACCTGATCACTTATCTGAGCTTTAATCAGCCCCATCAGGTGATATAGGTCGGCACTATCGTCAACAATATTGCCTGGTATTTGCGTTGTAGATGCCGTTACGATGAAGTTGGCAAAGGTTGGTGAGGACAGCAAAACAACATGAAAGCCTGCTTGGTAAAATGCCTTTTCCAGCATTCTCATTGACTCACCTTTGTAACTGACACCTGTGCCTGCTATCACAAAAATTAGTGGAGCTGCTTTTTCTTGGCTAGCCAAAGAGTATCTAAATTCCTTTCTAGCAATAAATTCAGCCACCGCTCTGTCAGGGAAGACAGTAACTTCCCTTTCTTCATGTGGGACACTTTCTGGTAACGACGCTTTATACTCTGAAGGAGTCCCAATGATGGTTGCTGCAAACGGATCCTTAACAGGATAATCATAACTGTCTGCGAAACATAATGAGCTAAAGAGCGTTATCATTAAATAAATTAAAAATCGATTCATCCCGTGTCCTTGCTAAGCTTAATTACAAAATATTTTATTGCATCATAACACTACTACAACAGCCATTGAACCTAGCAAGCCAATAATTTCGACTGTCGGCATAGGTAACTATCGCCTCCATCGTGACCCTAGCGTTCAGGCAAAAAGCCAATACCCATATAGCCTCCATTAGAAGCGTGTTGATAACCCTATCATCGGATCCGCAAAGTTAAGGTCCAGTTTATATGGCTCTGCTCCCGTGTTGTCTTTGTATTCGAAATGGTAGTGCCGATAACCACCAAATAACCTAAGGCCATTATCGTATTGATAGTTCACCAATCCCATTAATTGAAATAAACTGCGATCAGACCCTTCACCAACATCAGCCCAACCACTTAAGCCCCAGCCGTTACCTTACTGTGCGCGGACAGCAACAACGCTATCCGTCCAATCTACATCTCCATTTAGTGAAGTAGCTGGCACGCCCAATGCAGCTGCCTCACCCCTTATATCTAACTCCTGCCAAGATACCCACACCGAAATCAGTAGCTCCATCACTTTTTTCAAACACTCGATAAGCAACTAATCCCTTTACAAGCGTTTATTTTACTCCAACATCAAGCGCTGCTGTAGCCGGGGGGCGACGACGCAACTGCCACCGTATCATCGACTGAAATACCTATATAGAAAAAATCAACGACAAACGACCACTTCCCACGGCGATACTCTGCGAAACCACTAAACCCTATACCTAAATTTTCGAGTATATCCTTAAAAGAAACTCAACATCAGTCGTTACATTACCAATATCAGTCAGGTGTCATCTGCATACACAAGGTCTGGTAGGGTTAAGCAGAAATGACAGTATCAAGAGTAAGATCAATGCTCCGATAATTAGAAAGTGCTGAAGTGATGCTTTGAGCCGTGCTTCACTTTAAATTTAATTTCTCTAATAGTATCAAATAACGGAATTGAGACTGTACCGCGGTGCTTATCTATTTATGCTATTTTGTCAATTGCAGAGAAGAATAAGGTTTGCTTAATAACTGCGTTGGTTGCTTGTGTAGCAAGCTCAACACCGTTATTTATAGGCGAAGATGATGTGAAGTTTGAATCAGCTGAAGAAACCGAACCAATTCCGTTCTGATACACAGATAAATAGGCCTGAGCTGCTTTTCTTTGGTAAAGAGCTCCACCAAGATCCTTCAACTCACCATTACCACCAACGTCACCACTTTTTGCAGCTGCTAATAATAATGGGTTAGGACTAGGCCCAAATGATGACCCACCTAATGCCTGTTTTACAGCCTTTTCCTTGGAACGCTGCTCTACACCATTAAATACTTGTTCACGGGTAACTTCAGCAGATAACTGTTTAGCTTCTGTGCTGATATTAACTTCGAGCGTATTGTGCGAACGATCACCTTGAGAGACATTGTTTTCACCCGGTTTAATTTCAATCACTACACCACTTGAAGGCGCTGTTGACTCGCTCTTCGTTGATGACTGCAATGGTAAACTCTGCGCAGTGGGTAAAAATGTAGGTATATTCATTGTCAAGCCAATTTAAGCCTCTTATCTTAAAACTATAGCACAAAAATTTAGAAACTGAAGACAGGTGCTCTCATAATGATGAGAAAACTTAAGTTACCCCAAGTTAGTACGGATAACCCAGAAACAGATAAAGGCTGTCATTCCCATCATCCGCCGCGCCATACCCGAGATAAAGCGGACCAATGGGGCTATCAGTTGCGACAAATACTGAACCAGATGTGATGACATCAGAACTATTGCTTGTAATAAGTGGTTTATCCATTTGCCCAATTTCCAGAGAAAACCCAGCATAGACTCCATCAAACACGTCA
>JAESRY010000167.1 GCA_016764415.1 Cycloclasticus sp.
GGCGGCTATTGGCCAAGGTGGTGAGGCGAGCTGTGGCTGAAGTGCAGGATAAGTCTGACCAGGAGTGATTGCGTTGAGAACAAGCTGTGAAACAGTGACAGTGGGTCCTGTGCTTGAGAGGACAAGTGTTGTGAGAGGCCACTATAGATGCTGAAGTTCGCTGACAAGCGCTCCGGGAGAACATCTCTGAAGATAGTGCTCCTTTAACGGAGCCTACGATTCACAAGGAGGGGTTAGTCAAGGAACCCCTGACTCGGGATGAACAGGCCTTTAAGGAACAATTGGTTCGGGATGGTAATGCTGCTCGGGAACAATGAGTGAGAGATGGTAAAGTATTGAAGCTGGGGATGGCGACTGCTGCCATAATTAGTCCGGTGAGGTTGAACGAGGACGTGGTGGCTTCTAAGGTGGAACAACTCGACTTTGTGGAAATCTTTAATGCGGATAAAGATAACGGGGTAGAGGCCGACCGAGCTTTGTTGGATGATTCGTTAGAGCTTTCGAAACCTTTGGAGCTCCACTTTGTGGAAGTATTTAATGCGGATAACGATAACGGGGTAGAGGCCGACCTAGCTGTGTCGGATGACTCGTTAGAGCCTTCGAAACCTTTGGAGCTCAACTTTGTGGTGTTATTTGATGCGGATAAAGATGCCGCTGTGTCGGTGAATTCGTTAGAGTTTTATAGGCCTGTGAACGTCGGCCGTCAGGTGCTAGGTACGGTGAAGTCGTTGGAAGATGTGCCGGTAGATCGTACATCGGCGCTCCGAGAGAACTCGTTGGCGGACAATGATGACGGACTTAACATGGACCGGCTAGTAGTGTGGGAAGTCAACACCGCGGTATCACTTGGTAGTGAGGACGAATTTGGTTCGTGCCTAGAGTCTCGTTGGGATGTTGGTATGAACGAGGACCGTGACTGACCTAAAGCAGATGAACAAACGCTAATAGATGCGGACCTTTTAGTGTTGAAGCCTTGGAAACGGTCTGGGTGAGTGACTTGCCGGCCTTATCCCGATGGAATTAATGGATGGTCGCCGGAAGAACCTGATCCTATGGTGCTGCCTGTGGGTGGGTTATGGCGGTTGGATCGTCTCGAGGACGTAACCGATCCGGAATCGTTTGGAATACTTCTCAGAAGTATTATTGATCCACTTCCTTTAGCAGTTTTCGTGTGATTATTTAAATCGGAGCGCTTACGAAACCAGTTCGGGTATCGAATGGTGTTTCCGTCCGAATATCAGGACCTTGTGCCGTTTCCCCATTTAGGCAATCCGCAGTTTGATGAGTATAATGTGTACTTGGTACCTTATTACCAGCGGGTTAGTCCCGGCCCGTTACCACAGTTGACACCGCGGCTCAATAAGGATCTGTTACCTCTCGTATGATTATCGACTGTGTACGGTCTTGGGTTTATTTACGGGGCCAGTGTTTTTGAGTTTTTAAAAATGGCTGCGTACCCTCGATTTTGACAGGCGCTTTTGAACTGGGATCGTATGGAGTTTCAATCATTAGAGCCCGGTTATATGTGAGACGTAGCCATACCTCGGTTTTTGCAATGGATTCTCTATTCGGGTCGAGTAGGTGGCGGTGGTCTAACGCTTCGGACTTCGTGGATGCATTTTGAATTTTTCTTTTTGGTTCACAGCGCTCTTTATCAATATTTTTGACAAACTTGGTCATTAGGCGCGTTGTTTACGGAGGTGTTAAACTTATGCGTGTGATTTAAAATGAAAGGAGAAGATTGAATTTCACCCTTTCTACCATTTACTTGAAGTCAAATTGTAATGATGGCGCGGGTGTACCAAACCGAGGTGAATCCTGCTAATCAAACGACTTATAATGTGATATTTTGATATTTTTTGTGAAGTCAATTTAAGTTTGATCTACGAGTTGTTAAGTTGGTATGGGCTGATACCATAGCGACTTGAGGCTTAGAGTATGAGGGTAGTCTCCAACTTGGAACGCCTGTAATAGGGTCCGGAGCTTATAACGCACGACGTTACGGAGATGATCGTACTTTGGAACTCGTGACTGTTTCMRCTCCGGATCCTRTKRYAGGSGTKCGCACGGGGGWAGTACAGGCGTTGGACTCCACTTTTCAAGATTTAGCACGAGTACGGCGCKTGGAYGGGGCGGTATTAGTGGGCGGAYCGGGTGTCYTGGGYCAGTGCTCCCGGAAGCCGCTRGCTTTGYMGTGAGTGGCTATKAAATGGGAATTCCCTGTTTGACATGAGCACGTCGTGTTTAGTGTGCCCTTGTCCGGGGGTGGATCTCCCAGGAGATCCGCCTTTTCAATTGCTCAATTGGGGTGGTCAGCTATCTGACCTTTATGCAGTATACAGGTTCTTAACATGTTCCCGTTAATTACGGAGTTTGCCTCTTATAAAGAGCACTTTGCT
Organism: Cycloclasticus sp.; assembly: GCA_016764415.1. Classification (GTDB taxonomy): domain Bacteria; phylum Pseudomonadota; class Gammaproteobacteria; order Methylococcales; family Cycloclasticaceae; genus Cycloclasticus. The sequence continues at coordinate 2,400 of JAESRY010000167.1, forward strand.
CTCGAGCAGCGCTCTCACATTCAAGAATTAGTTGAGCAATTTCATGTGAGTTATGAGGGCCCACTTACAGAGGTTTCGGAGAGTGTCTTCCCGTGGAAGGCTCCGTCGGGACAGTTAGCTAGTTCAACTTCTGCTCAACACGATGTTCGCTCCTATTTAGGGTTAGCCCGGGTCATAGCCCAATGATCTCAAGTCGATAACGTCCTACAACCTTCGTTTCCGGAGGAAGCTGCGGAGGAGCTGATGCCTCAAGAGAGACGCTTACCGCTCTTAGGAGGTGCCGCAGCCAGCGATTATACAGCTTATTGACAATTAAATACGAGCACTTGGACGCTAGTTAAAGATTACGGGTCTCGCTTAAGACGGCAGAGGCGTGTGGCCCCCTTAGGCTATAGCGGAGAGGAAGCGTCTTCCTTATCCCGAGTGGATCAACAAATATTGCTGTTTTCTTTCGATGAGGGGGCCGGGTCTTCCGGGAGATGACATCATTACGAGCCTTGAATGTGAACTTGGTTTAATCGTCAGTATACTATTGAGGTGTTTCGCGGATTATTGGAGCAATTAGAAGGTAGACCCGAAGACCAATCGTCGGTACGAGATCCTTGGTTGTTGGGTCGGCCGGCAATTCAACGAGATCTTATTGAATTACAAGCTATTTTATTCCATTTAACAGATGTCCCAACTTTTTTAGTGGATTTAGTTACAAGTAATTCCGAATTAGATTATTATTTATTAAAAATGGGACAGCGAACGACCAAGTTATTAACCTCTCCTTTAGTTAACGTTGGTGTCGTTTTTAATATGGCTTATAGTGGCCAAAGTACTTTTCCCGTTCAAGCTACATGGTCTCAGGATGAGCACAAATTGTTTCGGTATACGTATTCCACCGATTTGAGCTTATATCTCTTATGTTGATTAGTTGATTGATTCCCTTTTATTGAGCGAACTCATTCCGAGAATTTGTTGCTTTTAGATTGATTAACTCAGACGTTTACTTATTTGGTTACGGATGTGGATTGCCAGTTTCAATTTGGTAAGTTATTACGCTTAGTTCAACAGCCCGCCGTTCAGTCTTTAGGTACCTTACTAAGGGATTTAATAGGTCAATTAAATTATAAGTCATTTATTAGTGATCTAGTGGCTTTAGGTTTCTTATATAGACAACTCTACGGAACGCGGCAAGATTCGGATGACTTATTTAGGGTTTTCCCCTTTTTGGGTGACGTTTCTGTTCGTAGGTTGGTTAAGGATTTCCAATTGCTCGATTATCAGAGTTCTAATGTATCCACACCAGTCCCTTTATGGCGAGTAGTCCACAGAGCTTTCATGATAATCGACATGACTCAAGCACTCGAAGAGTGAATCACGCATAGGAACCTTTGTATGTTTTTATTATCACACTATAGTTCCGACTCGTTAGGACATCTACAGTCGGGCTTAGGTACTCATCAGTTGATTTCTTGGGTACGCAGCCGCGTTAAGCGTCAGCGGTTTCAGGGTTTACGTCAGTGGTCAGGTCAAAAAAAAGAACAGGTTTTAACAGAGTCGTGAGTGTTTAGTGGGTCCCTATTAGGGTCCCAAACATTCGCTAGTGGAATGTTGTGAAATCCTAATAGGACGCAGTTGCATCCATTATTGGTTTCGGAAGATCAGGTGTGATATGGAGGGTCGTTCGGATGGTCTCGAGATCGTTTACATTATACTCGGAGGGTAGGCCAGACGTACGAGGCCTTACATACATCTGGAAATGAGTGGGAGAAGGTTCGTGCGTTCGTGCCTTATAGGGCACGTCTTATAAATAATATTCATTTTATGTTATATCCTTATGTTCAAACTGGCAGCTCGTGAGGACGGGTAGAGCAACGGGTTCTCGGACCCTTACCTACCCGGCTTACTACGGTGTCGGGGGCGTATCAGACTTGGTTAACCTTTCTAACTATGGTGTCGTTGCGGTGACGGGGGGGGCGGGGCTCTCAATCGGTATATGCAACGTCAAGTTCGGAGTTGCAGGATTTGCATGAACTATTTTTTTGACCATTAGACTGAGTTCTTCGCAGTTATAAACACGGGTTAGTCCCTCGCACTAGAGGGGTGGGTACGACATCGGGGTCTATTAGAGGTGTGGATGCTGTGTCTTTGTTAAACTTTTGGCGATTGTTAGATGTCCGGGCCGCTAAGCGCATATTACCTCGTTTTCAACAATTAGTTGGACGGGAGTCGGTGAGTAGTGCCGCTATGTTCCTATCAGACATGCGACGAATGTCGGTTTTGAAGCGGTGAAGCGGGTTTTTTGGTGTAGGTCCGGATCGTTCGTCCCAAGATTGGCACCCAGGGTGGACAAGCTCGCTTGAGTCTTCGGTTGCGTGAAATCAGTCGGCTAAAGCTCTCGTTCTGCTACAGTTGGGTCCTCGAGAGCTCGATGGGAAGTCTAGTCGCTTTTTTTCTTGAAGTCGGGCCCAATTATATTGACATTGATATAAGCGGACTCCCCTAGCTCAGGTAGTTTCCACTTGAGGAGAGTTAAATTATGTGCCACATAAATTATTGCAAAGTATTAGCAATGCGCCATACAGGGGATCAACTGTGGGGTGAGAGGTGTTGAGAGCTAAACGCCCTACTTTTGTACGATCTTTAGTCCCTTGAGGTTTATCTCTAATGACCCAACAGGAGCGTCTTCGAACGTGTTCGGTTCGGGCCGGTAGTACGCACAGCCGTACTGCTTTGTGAAGGAAAATTAATTATATCTGAACCTTTTGACAGTTGAGTACGTGATTGGTTGGAAAGCCCACGTACACTTGGAATGAGGAGTGGTCAAACTGAGGGGGCCTTATTGGTGCGTACTTTAAGAGGACGTTGTTCGCAGAAGATCCAAATTATGTTTGATGAGTGCAGCAGGAATATGCCGCGCCCACCGTGGCTGTATTAGAGCCACTCATAAACCGTAGCACCTTTTATTGAGCGAACCCTACATTCTCTTTCGCGACGGACTTATGGGTTGATCAACTTAGTACTCATAGGTGAGTGCGTGGTACTCAAGTATCCAGGATACCGTATTATCCGGACTTTTTACTTTATAAACAGGCGGGAGGATGATCTCGCCAGTCTCTTGTAGAGGAGACAGTTCGTTTATTAGTGTGCTATGCTCGAGCGGTCAATCCGGCCTATGGTACTGTGCTAGGAGTCTCTCAATGACGTGGACTTTTTAATCAGTGCCACCTAGTTTTGTTTACCCCGAAGCTTTTAGAACAATTACACCGCTTATGGATTAGGGTGGCGAGCCGAAACGGAGCATCTTGAGTCTGATTACCTGAGTTAGTGTCAAGTATTGTAACATCTTGAGAAGAGTATAGTGCTTATGTGTTTTATCCTCAAGCGCAGACTCAGAGTATATTTTGATTAATTACACCCAATCATAAAGCCTTTTTGAAAGTTATCAAATTGGCGAGAGCGTTAGGTTTCGTAGTGCTACCTCCGTTTGAGGTGCGTCAAGACCCAGACGGGGGCCACTCGCTTTGGGACGGGGGATTGATCTATTTAAACGCGGCCCAATTACCGCCTAAATTATTAGGCTTTTACGGGATGCCCAAGTGTCTGTGGAGTGCTCATAGAACCTGAATTGGATGGTCGAATCCGCTCCAGCTATCTAAGCGCCTATACCGGGCGTATTGGCACCCATTGATTACCAGAGGAGCGGCTCCATCGAACTTATTACATACCAAATATTTAACTTGATTGAAGTTTATAAGAGATGTACTTATACACAAGTTATCTCATCCAGCTAGAGGAGTGTGAGGAGGCACTCCCGCATTCGAAGTGTTGGTGACATCGTACTCACTAACTAATTATGAGTTGTATTCGTTAATAGAAGAGCCCTTTGCTTCGTTACTCAAGAAACTCTTGGTACAACCTTCATTATCACTTAAATTGGCTTATTTGCATTGACTCGCCGCCTACTTGCCCCTTCGAGCACCTGTGTTATTAATACCTGGAGCTCCCGTCGTTGCTTGGTTAAATCCCTTAACGGGTAAAGGCGCTCAAATGAATCTTTGAGGGCTTAAGGCTTCGGGAGGACAAGCTCAAACCATACATACCACGGCTTGGTGGGTGTATGGAGATCAAGTGTGAGATTTATATGAGCAAGTTTATCAAACGTATGATAAAACCTCCGTTGTKTTTAGTAGTGCCTCGCGGAAAGCTATAACGGATTTAGAGYTATGGGCGGCTTTTGTAGTCTTTCTTGAGGCTGAAAGCCGCTTTATTTATTGAGGGAGAACTTTTGGGTTGTCCGTGGCAGGCTTTAGGAAGGCTTGGTTCGCGGGGACATGAGGCACAAATTGGAACCACGTGAGCCCTGGGTTGTCTTGACGTCTACGGGATTATTGATGATCGTGGTTTCATCCGACTAGGTGGGTCCRRTGGCCCTTAGCKCASAAATCCGTTGAGCTGGGTTGGTGATTTCAAGCGCGGGTGTTTTATAATCAGGAGAATGTGCTAAATATGGTAGCGGGTTTGGGTTTGATCCCGTGATTTTTATGAGGCTCTTCGACGCGGAGGACGGGGCCGCAATGAATTGTTTACACTTATATCMAAACTCGTCGGGTGCCCCTYGCGGGAATCTACGGTYTAATGAATTGACCCTATAGCGATACTTCGTCTTTAAGTATCGCTTTGCAGTCTCCCGGGCATTGAGTGTGATATYTGTATGAYTTTAATAAGTTGAATGCKTTACTTTGGYGATGGTATTTTGTTTGATCTTTTAGTCGACCTGAATCGGGTGTACAGTTTTCAGTAATTGATTTTGCTTTAGATGAACTCAAGCCTTTATTCTTATTTTTAGATACCATATCGAAAGGGCGGCTCTTTTCGTTATTGGATGATACAGCCGCGTGGTATTCGTTTAAATGTTTTTTAATGAATTTAAGGCAATTACCTTT
>JAESRY010000118.1 GCA_016764415.1 Cycloclasticus sp.
GCTACAAATAACTCTATTAACCTTGATTGTTTATACTGACTTAGCTTACTCTTTCTCACTTTGCTATCCTAGATTGTTTTACTTATCTAGGACAGCCCCTAAATTAATACTAGCACAAATTGTTATTTTCACTTATGACCAATATAAATAGGCAGTTATCAGTCGCGCCGATGATGGATTGGACTGATAGGCATTGCCGTCATTTTCACCGTTTATTAAGCCCTACGTCATTGTTGTACACCGAGATGGTAACAACGGGCGCACTTATACATGGAGATAAGCAACGTTTTTTAGCGTTTAGCGATGCGGAGCAGCCTGTTGCGTTGCAGTTGGGTGGTAGCGATCCAGCCGATATGGCGACGTGCGCTAAGTTTGCAGAGCAGGCTGGGTATCAAGAGGTTAATATCAATGTTGGTTGCCCCAGTGACCGCGTTCAACAAGGGCGTATTGGGGCTTGCTTAATGTCTGAACCTGTCCTGGTTGCGCAGTGTGTTTCTGACATGCGTGAGAAAGTGGATATTCCTGTTACGGTTAAAACGCGTATTGGAATWGATGATTTAGATTCAGCAGAATTTTTATTGAATTTTGTGGAAACGGTGAAAAAGGCAGATTGCGACACTTTTATTATTCATGCCCGAAAAGCCATATTAAGTGGCTTGTCGCCAAAGGAAAATAGAACGATTCCAGCTTTAAATTACGACAGGGCTTATCAGGTTAAAAAAGAGTTCCCCGAGCTGACAGTGATTGTGAATGGTGGAATCCAAACGCTTTTAGATATTCAACAGCACTGGCAGCATTTAGACGGAGTTATGATTGGGCGAGAGGCTTACCATAACCCTTTTTTTCTTGCGGAAATCGAGAGTGAGTTTTTTCAACAAGCTGGATTAGACAGGGTAAAGGTTTTGCATGACTTTATTCCGTATGTTGAGCAGCAATTAACCCAAGGCGTTGCTTTGCAGAGTATGACTCGTCATATTTTAGGTTTATTTGCAGGCCAACCAGGCGGTAAACATTGGCGGCGTTACTTAAGCGAAAATGCGCGACGTAAAGGCGCAGGGCCTGATGTGTTGTTGGCTGCGCTGGAAGCAATGAGCCCTTACGCAAACAGCAATTTAAATTAAATAAGCCGATAAAGTCGGTATACTTTTACAACTAATAAATACGACATTAAACGCATGGAAAAACTGTATAAACAAATTATTTCGGACATCGGTGAAGACGTAAATCGCCAAGGCTTGATTGATACGCCAAAGCGTGCAGCGAAGGCGATGTCCTTTCTTACCAGCGGCTACGGTAAAGATTTAGAAGGTATCGTTAATGGCGCCATTTTTGATTCAGATGCAGATGATATGGTGATTGTAAAAAACATCGAGCTTTACTCAATGTGTGAGCATCATTTACTGCCGTTTATTGGTCAATGCCACGTGGCTTACCTGCCGGATGGCAAAGTGTTGGGCCTGTCTAAAGTGGCTAGAATTGTTGATATGTATGCGCGTAGACTGCAGATTCAAGAGCAATTAACCACCCAAATAGCAGRTTCTATTCTAAAGGTAACAGGTGCAAAAGGCGTGGCTGTGGTTGTAGAAGCTAAGCACTTATGCATGATGATGCGCGGTGTTCAAAAGCAAAATTCACAAATGACCACCTCGAGTATGCTCGGTCAGTTTCGTAAAAACTCCGAAACAAGAGCAGAGTTTCTAAGTTTATTGAAAATGCGTTAAGAAGCAGCTAGATAGATAATAAAAGATGAAAAAAATAGCGGTATTATTGATTAACTTAGGCACGCCTGAGGCGCCAACGGAAGACGCGGTTCGCGATTACTTGCGCGAGTTTTTGTGGGATCCTAGAGTGGTTCAAATTCCGCGCTTTATTTGGTGGTTTATCCTTAATTTTTCTGTGCTTAAAAGTCGCCCTAAACAATCGGCCGCGGCGTATCAAAAAGTTTGGACCGATGAAGGTTCGCCATTAATGGTGTATTCAAAACGAATACAAAGTAGCTTACAAGCAATGGCAGAGGCAGAGTTTCCTGGACGCTATCAATTTTTATTGGGCATGCGTTATGGCCAACCATCAATTAGTTCGGTGCTTGAACAGATAGGCACAGACGAAGTGGATAAGGTTATTACCTTGCCACTGTACCCACAATTTGCATCGTCAAGTACAGGCACAGCGTGGCATGCATCTAGAAAAGCATTGGCTGGGTGGGGCGGTGTTACCCGTAGTGCGACGATTATTGATTATCACGATAACGCAGCTTATATTGATGCGTTGGCTGATAGCGTTAAAGTGCACTGGGCCGAGCATGGTCAGGCGGAGTGCTTATTGATATCGTTTCATGGGGTGCCTGAAAGAACGATTAGACAAGGTGATCCGTATTTAAATCAATGCACCAAAACAACCGAGTTATTGGTTGATAAACTGGGCTTGCAACCGTTGCAGTGGCGAATGGTGTTTCAATCTAGGTTTGGCAAGGCGAAATGGTTGCAGCCTTATTGCGTAGATACACTGGTTGAGTTAGCAGAAGAAGGTATCGAGGATATTGATGTTGTTTGCCCCGGTTTTGCGGCAGATTGTCTAGAAACGCTGGAAGAAATGGCTATACAAAATCGTGATATTTACCTTAATGCCGGAGGCGGTAAATATCGATATATTCCAGCGTTAAACGATAGTGATGCACATATTAAGATGTTACTGTCTTTGGTTGAAGAAAAGAATACGAGTGACGATTCAAAGCAAGTAAAGGAGGTGTCGTAATGTCAGGATTTTTTGGTCGAGATGCAGATTGTCCTATTTGTAAAATGATGCGCAGTTTAGCTTTCAGCGGGATTGGTGCAGGCATTGGCGTGGGGATTGGTCGTTTATTAAACTTGGAAAAACAGGACGTTTGGATGTGCGCTCTTGGCGGCGCGTTTGTTATGGTTTTTCTGGTAATGAAATGGTTGGAAAAGAAATGAAGTATGTAGTTTTGGTCAGTATTTTTTTGTTGATGATGGGTTGTTCAGAAGAGCAGCAAAATAAGATTTCGCGTTTTGGCGTTAGTTGGTTGGAAGGAGACTATAAAGTAACGTTCTACGAAGGTACCCATGAAAAATCGTGGACGGTATTGGGTAGTAAAGTAACGTCGGACCCGCAAAAAGGCTATTACTACTTTTGGATTAAAAAAGGCGGTAAGAGTAAGTATGTTCAAGTGCCTATAGCACGTACCATTATTGAGGAAATTTAAAACGTCGTTATGTGTGAGCTATTGGGAATGAGCGCTAATGTGCCGACTGATATTTGTTTTAGTTTTAGTGGCTTAATTAAGCGCGGTGGAGAAACAGGCTCGCATAAAGATGGTTGGGGTATCGCTTTTTATGAAGGGAAGGGTTATCGGTCTTTTCATGACCCTATAGCCAGCGCCGATTCGGAAGTAGCTAAGTTTGTTCAACAGTATTCAATAAAAAGCACACAAGTTATTTGCCATATTAGAAAGGCGAATAGAGGCCGTGTGTGTTTAGAAAATACGCACCCATTTTCTCGTGAGTTATGGGGAAAGATTTGGTCGTACGCACATAATGGGCAGTTAAAAGGGATAAAAAAGAAGTCGCTAAGCGGTTATTTACCGGTGGGTACAACAGACAGCGAATATGCGTTCTGTTGGATACTGAGCCAACTACGAGAAAAGTTTCCTACTAAGCCGTCTAAAGCCCAGCGTAAAAAAGCCATTGAAGGTCTGTGTCGAGAAATTTCAACACATGGCATTTTTAATATGCTGATGAGTGATTCAGAGAATTTGTATACGTATTGCCATACAAAATTATCGTGGTTAACGCGACAAGCGCCATTTGAAAAAGCACAATTGCTCGATGCTGACTTGTCGGTGGATTTTAAAAAAGAAACATCAGATAACGATGTGGTAACCGTCATTGCGACGCAGCCGCTTACATCAAATGAGCAATGGTCAAAAATGACAGCGGGCGAATTCAGTGTTTTTCGCTTGGGAGAAAGGGTGTTTACCTCAGTCGCCTAGCTGCCAAAAAACATAGAATATGTGCGACTAAACTGCGACTCTACCTCTGACGATACGGGGATGATCACGCCATAAGGCATATCTATGCTTTCCCATATTGGATCTTCAGCTGAAATACTTTCTTGAATACTATCTTCTGATGTTGTGTCGGCGTGCGCCAATAAGTTAGCCAAGCAAACAAGCATGGTCTCTTCTTTATTATCTGTTGCGAGTTCAGGTTGGTGGTGAAATGCGGTCGCCGTCTGAATCGACTCCGGTATTTTCCACATCCCGAGTAAGGCGCCACCTAGGTCAGCATGACTGAAGCCAAACGTTTCTTTTTCAGCGTCAATTTCGCTAATGCCTTTAGCTTTAACTAGCAGAGCCGATGCTCGAGCCAAGTCAGGCGCTTTCATGTATAAAATCAACCGTCCGATATCGTGTAGTAGCCCACTAATAAATGCGGAGGATAGTTGACGTTTTTTAGGATGTTGTTCGGCTAAGTATTTTGAAAAAAGAGCGACTTTTAAGCTGTGTCCCCAGAACTCACGCATATCTAACAAGCTGTTCGGCATGTTAGAAAATTTTTCAACCACACTGGTTGTCATCACCAAAAGACGGATTTCACGGTGACCCAAAATAGTGACGGCTCGGCTGATTGTTTTGACCGTTGCGGGAAAGCCAAAAAATGCCGAGTTGACAATTTTAAGCATTCGAACAGCTAAAGATGGATCTTGCTCAATGATATTAGCAATGTCTTGGGCTTGCTTGTTCTGGTCATCAAGCGCTTGGCTGACGCGCATAAAAATTTCAGGTGGAGAACATAAATCTATCTCACCTGTTAAGAAATCGTCTAATGAAAAAATATTTGCAACTGTCTGTGTCATTCCATAACCCTAGCAGAAAATAAAAAAAGAACCTGAGGTAGTATTATTTGATAAATCTACTACACTCCAGTGAGCTAACATTTTATTAGTTTGTTGGTAACAATATCAAGCTGTTATGAAAATAATGTTGACATTTGATTAAGAGTGGACGTAAAGTGCTTGATAGAAAAGAGAATTATTTTTAATATAGCATTTGAATTAGATAATAATTGTGCCAATTAAGGCCGCTGAGAATACTGATATGAAAAAAACAACATTAAAAACAACATTAAAAACACAGTATATTTTCATTATAGAAAACGATGAAGACCGCTTATCTACGCTTCAAAATATCTTGTCTGCGGGCGGCTATAGAAAATTAATTTGCGCGTCCAGCCAGGATGAAGTGTTTGAAAAAATTCGTCCGTTTCAAGGCCGTATTGATGAAATTGGCGTTATTTTATTGGGATACGAGTTACCTCAATGCGACACATTAAAGTTAAGTCAAATTATTACGACCCTTGATGGTCATGACGCTATCCCGCTATTATTCTTAGCAGACGAATCAAACAAAATATGCGATGATTTATTGGCTAAGTGTCATAACGCTAATGCGGCAACAATTGTTCACTACCCCAATCAAGGCAGCGACCTTATTCCGTTAATCGGTTTGGCCTTGGCACTAAAATCTGAACGTGATGACCGCATTGATAATGAAGAAAAATTAATATGTGAACTATCCGAAAGACGCATTATGGAAGCTAGACTTCAGTATCTAGTTGCGCATGACGAGTTAACGGGCTTATCGAATAGAAGTGGTTTAGAGAAAACCATAGATTTCGCGATATTTTTACAATTGGCTCCGGACTGTTTTTCAGATTCGGAGCCAACTGGTTTTAGTTGAAGAGACGAAACAAATCTGGTCCTGTTGTCTCATTTCGTATGATCCCGGGCTCGGTTGTTCACCATTTATAGGACAGTGGTTTCCTGATATTCCAGTGGTTGCGTGGCCGCAAGCAGATCCATATCATCCTGCATGTCTGCATTCCTTGTCGTGAGAAGTTTATCACCAAAGAAAATTGAATTGGCGCCAGCGAGAAAGCATAATAATTGTTGTTCCCTGTTAAGATTGGATCGCCCTGCAGAAAGGCGGACAGTTGATCCGGGCAGTACAATGCGAGTAACGGCTATCATCCGGCAAAATTCTATCGGATCGATAATTTCCACGTTGGCAAGGGGTGTGCCTCTGGATGGCACCAGTGCATTAATTGGCACGCTTTCAGGATGAGGATCAATGTCTGAGAGTACCTTAAGCATTGAGCAGCGGTCTGTGATGCTTTCACCCATGCCGATGATACCTCCGCAGCATAATTCAACTCCTGCGCTTCGGACAATTTCAAGGGTTTCCAGGCGCTCTTCAAAGCTGCGTGTTGTGATGATTTTGCTGTAATATTCGGGGCTGGTGTCCAGATTATGGTTATAGGCGGTCAGACCTGCATCTGCCAGTCGCCGGGCTTGTGTTTCATTCAACATGCCCAAAGTCACACATGCTTCCATGCCCAGATCGCGTACGCCTCTGACCATTTCAATAACAGCGTCAAATTCCGCCCCGTCTCTCACTTGCCTCCATGCAGCCCCCATACAGAACCGGTCCGATCCCGCGTCTCTCGCTTTTTTTGCAAGGGCCAGTACAATTCGCGGGTCCATTAGTTTTTCACGGGTCAACTCCGTTTCCCGATGGTGTGCAGATTGGGGACAATAAGCACAGTCTTCCGGACAACCACCGGTTTTGATACTGAGCAAACTGGCTCGCTGAATAGCATTGGGATCATGATACTGACGGTGAACAGCATTCGCCTTGCCCACCAGTTCAAGGAAAGCCAAATTGTGAAGCCCGACGATTTCGTCAACGCGCCAGTTTGTGCGAATTGCCCCGTCTTCAGTTCCATATTGCATATTACAGGCCCTGCGATTTGAAGCGATTAAGCAGGGAAAGGATTGCGTGTACACCACAAGCGGCCAAAATAACTTTGATCAGGTCTGCCGCGATGAAGGGGTAAAATCCAAATGCCAATATTTTTTCAACGGGAACAAATGCCGCAAGCCAGGCTAGGCCAGGAAGATAAATTGCAGTCAGCCCTAGCAGCATGGCTACTATTTTTCCTGGAATTCCACGGGAAACTGACAAATATCCTACGAGTGGAGCAGCAAGTAACATTCCCAGCAGATAGCCGCCAGTTGGACCGAACATATAGGCGATACCAATACCTTTTGCAGGTGTACCCGAGAAAACCGGTAAACCTATAGCTCCGGCAACAAGGTAGCCGGAAATTATGGCCGTCGCCATACGTGGGCCTAATGCAGCAGCCAGTGCCATGAGTGCCAGGACGTGCAAAGTCATGGGAACAGGCCAGAATGGTATTTGAATTTTTGCGCTTAATGTCATG
>JAESRY010000031.1 GCA_016764415.1 Cycloclasticus sp.
CCAGAAAGTGTACCGCGAGTATTGGTGAGTGATACGGTTGGTTTCATCAAAAATTTACCGCATGGGCTGGTTGCCTCGTTCAAATCAACACTCGATGAAGCGCTTAGTGCATCGCTGTTGTTGCACGTCATTGATGCTGGCGACCCCGGTTTTGAAATGCAGATTGAAGTAACCGATAAAGTACTAGCCGATATTGGCGCCGATGGTGTTCCGCGTATTCGAGTATTCAACAAAATTGACTATCTCGACGATGCAGTTGCACAAAAAGAACGCGCTGCAGAACTGCAAGAAAAATACCCCGACTGCATAGTACTTAGCGCACGCCGTAAGGATGATATAGCGCAATTGCATCAGGCGATTGTGCACGTTTTCCAGCAACAACTGATTGAATCTGAAGTCTTTTTACCTTGGGCTGCACAAAGCTTACGCGGCGAGATATTTGCATCGTGCGAAGTACTAGAAGAACGTTCGGATGCTGCAGGGGCATTTTTTCGTTTCCGCGCCACGCCCGATGTTGTCGCAAGGCTGACTGAATTGGCAAACAAAGAAAAATAAGCCATTAAACCGTACGCGTAAAAAAGGGGACGCTATAAAGCTCCCCATTAAACTGGACTCGGTTTTGTATTAAAGCGACCCCCGCTGGTTTTTGAAAAGGCGACAGGTTGGTTACCTTGAAGAAATTCAGCCAGTGCTTCAATCGTGTTTAAATTCTCAATATGCATGATTGTTCTCATCGGGTGATGATGAACAATTTGGTTTTTTTGAGACTCATTTCGTATTAGAAATACAGCCCTCGTTCAGACTCATTTCATATTGGGCAAGACTCAAGCAGCTAGTATTTATGAAGCGCGTTGGTGTACAATCATACTCGCAATTGAAGAGTGTTTTTGGAAGTAGTCAGAAATGCTAGATGCCAATATTCAGTCAGAGGAACAAGGATGAAGCTCTACCGCATGCCCCGTTTTATACATACATTATTCATAAGTGTTATTTTGCTTTGTTTGCTTTCCGCTCCTGTATTTGCCGGCTCGACACAGCCTGCAGTTGCAATAAAAGAGCCTAAAGTAGGCGAAAAAATCAGTAACTATGCAAAAAAGCATTTAAATATTGAGCTACTTTGGGCTGAACTTGAGTCCTCATTCCGTGCAACAAGAAAATTTAGGGTGCTAACGCGAGATAAGAGTGTTATTAGCGATATTCGRGAAGAGCAAAAATTTTCAGAGTCAGACTTAGCAAAAGGTGATGCAGCAGCAACGGGTCAGTTGGCGAATGCACATTATTTGGTGCTACCAAAAATTCAGAACTTTAAGTTTCACCGCTCCATAAAAGCACTGCCAAATTTTGATAACAAATATACTCGTCGTGATTCAGGAATGATTCATTTGACGGCCCAAATGGTTGATACAACCACGGGGCAAGTCGTTACGACGTTTGATTTAAAAAGCAAATTTTCTACAAAATCTAAAATTGTAAATTCTCGGGGCGGTGTGCCGAACAATATTTATTTTACTAAAATGGCAAAAGGTGTCTCTGCTCAGCTAGCGGACCAATTTGTTGATGCTGTTTATCCAATGAAGGTTGTTAAGCGCACTAAAAGAGGGCAAGTGGTTATCAATCGTGGCAAAGATGGCGGTTTGAAAATCAATCAAGTATTCGATGTGTTTTATGCTGGAGAGGAACTCATAGACCCTGATACGGGTGAATCCCTTGGTTCAGGTGAAGAGTTTGTTGGGAAAATCAAAATTGTGCGGATTAATCCTAAAGTGACATACGCGAAAATAATTTCTGAACTGGATCCAGACAATGGTCCCATTGGGACAGGTGATATCGTTCGGAAACCTCAATAATCATTAGCTGCTTAGGGACAAGACTGTGACAAAAAAACTCAACACTTTTATATGGATTGGACTGCTCGCGTTCTACTCGACCGTGCTGTTCGCTACACCAGAAACATTAAAGGCAAAACAAAACCAAGTAAGAATAGCCGTCATGGGGCAGGGTGACTTTCACCCCGATCGTGCCGTGAGGGGTAATGTGCGCTCCTTGCCTGATGACTTGGCTGCGCGACTTATAGAACACCTATCTGCGACTAAACGTTTTGAAGTGGTTGAACGAACCGCTTTACGTAGAGTTGTGAGAGAACAGGGTTTTTCTAAAAAGAAATCTGTAACAGACCTAGATAAGGTGATTGAAGAAACCGTTGATAATTTGCCGGATCTGAATGGTTGGACAATTACTGCGGCAGGAGCGGTGGCTGATCATAATGATTTTCTTAAAGAGTTTAGGGATTTAGGTACAACCGTTGGTGTCGACTATATTGTGTATGCGGTTCTTGAAAAACATCAGGCCAGCACGCAGACAAAAGCTRTTCCATTTAGTGATARAGGGCGTGTTCAGSTTAAKARYCAAGTTGATGCSCGTTTACGCYTGCGRGTAATTGAAACCAAGCAAGGCCGTATAATTGGTGCGGACAGCATACATACCCAAATATCCGAAAGTGTTTTCAGTGGCAAACAATCCAGTCAAGATGCTTACTCAATGTATGATCATCTTGGTTCAGAAGCTGCAATTAGTGTTTTGGATATGGTGTTTCCGCCAACGGTGGTTTCAAAATCTCCTTGGGTGATTAATCGAGGTACGAATGAGCGAGTTCAACAAGGTGATAGATATACGCTTGTTCGCGAAGGTAAAGAAATAAAAGATGCCGCAGGCATGGTAATCGGCCGAGTTCGATCTGATGTAGGGGTTATTGAAGTGGCCCAAGTTCAAGCGACCTTAGCGGTTGTCTCTTTACTTGAAGGGGAGCTTGCCATTCATGATTTAGTGGTACCTATTGCTACAGAAATAGAAGCAGCTAGGGAAGCAACTCCGCTAAAGAATCCTGCCAGTTCAACCAAACAGGCATTGCCTCGATTAGCCGTTGGTTTAGTAAAAGTGCACTCAACAGCCACGACGGGAGTGGATGCTAACAAGCATATTTCGAGTTTCACCGATACGTTGATATCTAATCTGGTGCAAACAAAAAGATTTCAATTAATTGATCGGCAAGAAATTGATCAATTATTGGATGAGCAAGTGGCTCAAGCAATGGCAGGTAATCGTGAAATGCCATCGGCATTAGGGCAATTAAAAGGCGCTGATTACCTTGTAATAGGGAGCATTGCTCGCTTTGAAATTGATAAGAAAATAATAAAACTTCCAAATTCTTCACGTGTATTTACGATGCATGAAGGGCGTGTTGAAGGCAATATGCGTATTGTTGATGCACGAACAGGAGACATTCTAGAATCAAAGAAAATTTCGGTGATTGAGAAAGTTAAAAAAGCAACGTCTCCAGATATATTGTTCACACAGTTAGCAGATGCCTATGCAAGCCAAGTCACTGTGAATTTAATGAATGCTATCTACCCGATAAAGATTGCCGCTATTGTTTCAGGAGTTGCTTATATTAATCGTGGAACTGATGGTGGCTTGTATACMGGRGAGATATTAAMGGTTGTTCGKCCAGGACAAGCGATCATTGAYCCAGATACGAAYGTGCAATTAGGKTTTGCTGAAACYGAGATGGGTGAGCTCACYTTRGTTGAAGTWGAAGGTGCTCGTTCGAAAGCRCCKGTTGCWGGWTTGGCTTTACAAACAGGCGATATCTTAAAGAGGCAGCTTAGCTCAAAAGGGTTGCGAGGCGGTCAGGGTGTTGCTAATGGCGCATCTGCTCGAACAGGCGGCAGCGCTGATGTTGCAGGCAAGAAGGCGCTTACTTTAGCTGTAGGACAAATTAGAATAAACCCTCGTGTAGATAAAGCAGTTTTAGACCAGCGTTATTCGTCTCGTATGACGAATGACCTAATGGTGAAGCTATCTCAGTTTTCAGAATTTGATGTGATGGAGCGAGCTGAGGTTGACCAAATATTAGATGAGAAAGCATTTGTAGCCATAGCTAATGGCTCATCAATTGAAGGCAAACTTGGAGAGCTTGCAGGTGCGGATTACCTTGTTAGTGCGGCGATTGACGTTTTTAAGTTGCGAACTGAAATCAGCAAAATTCCTTATTCAGATGAAATGCAAACGCGTTATTACGGAACAGTTGAAGCAACTGCTCGGATGATGGATGTGCATACTGGAAAGTTGGTTAGTGCCGTAAAAGTTAGAATTGATGAGCGTTTAAAGAAGGTGTCTAGTGACGCAATGGCTATCAATAATTTAATTGATAAATTTTCTACAGAACTGACGGGGCGCATCAGAGCTGATTTGGTTTCACGACAAGACGGTGAAGCCGTGAAACCTGTTGAAAAGGCAGGTATCACTCAGTCAAAGAAAGTTAATAAGGTGAAGCGCCCAAATTTTTGATTTAAAAGGAATGTCGTTGTAATGGAACTTAAACTTAAGCGTATTTTATACAGTGTGACGTTAGCCGCGTTGGCTTCAATGCCGATGGCAGTAAATGCAGAATTCAACCCATTTGGTGCATTGAATAATGTTATTAAAGGTGCGACCCAGCAGCTCGCCCCTTCACCAAAAAGCAAGGAGGCACGAGCGGCAGATCAAAGTACGGCGCAGGCTTCTGCTCAGTTTGGTTTGGGGAAAGCATCAAAGCGCCGAGTTATTTATGAAGGGTACAGCAAAGATATCTTGCCAATTAAAACATTAATTCGGCAGGGTAAGTTGAGCCAAGCTATCAGTTTGATGGAAAAAGCTAACCCTGACCAAGAGAACTATGACTTATTGACAAGCCTGCAGTTTGGTTCAATGAATTTAGATGCTGATAATGCCGTAACCGCGGAAAAGCGCTTTGCCTTTGCCGAAAGAAAGTTAGTGGCGGAAAGTGATCAAGGGTTTGTTACGGGGCTATTTTCAGGCGTGGCAAGTACCGCGTTATCTACGATTACGGGGAATGCTGAACTAGGGGACTACGAAGGTGTTGGTTTTGAGCGGGTGTTAATCCTTAATTACAAGTCTATTGCTCATATGCTGGAAGGTGACCGGAAAGCATATAACGTGACGTTACGTGCTATTGACTTGCAAAATATCGAAAAAAATAAATTTGATGCTTTGGTGAGAGAGGCTAAAGAAGAAATTAAAACTCAGGAAAAAGAGCAGCAGGACAAGGGCGCGGAAATAGGGAATGTTGGTTTTGGCGGCATCGTTAGCGATCAATATAAAGGCTCTAATAAAAAAGCGTTAACCGTCCCAAGTGCTTTTGTTAATCCTTTTGGGTTTTATATCGCCGGTATTGTGCTGGAATTAGATGGCTATGAAGATACAAGCATACGCGATAATGCGCGAATTTCTTTTAAAAAAGCGCTGGAATTAAACCCAAAAAGTAGCGTAATAAAACAGGCGATTAAAGATTTGAGTAAACCTGCCAAACGTAATAAACGTTTGGTGAATGTCATTATTGGTGATGGTTTTGCTCCAGAAAAGAAAATCCTGAAATTTGACCTCAGCATGGGTTTGGCTTTGCCAACAGAGATTGAGTTACCGATTTATGAGCCGGTATCAAGCAAAGTGCATCGAATTGAGGTGCAAACCTCAACGGGTAAACGTTGGGCGAGGCTTTCTGAGGTAGCGGATATTACTGCGTTGGCTATGCGCTTCCAGAAAGACGCGGGTGCATTAGCGCAATTGAGAATGATGAGCACGGTTATTCGAAATGTAATAGAAGGTCATGTCTGGAATCAGGCAACACAACAAGCAGGTGTTTTTGGGGCGTTTATTTCCTCAATAAAAGAGCAACGAGATGAAATGGTGCATCCTGATATGCGCTCATGGTCTATGTTGCCATCACGATTGTTAGCGGCTAGATTTTACGTACCAAAATCCGTTTCCTTAATCAAGATTGTCAGCTACAACAGAAAAGGTAAAGTACTGGCCAGTAAAATTGTCAATATAGATAAAAATAGTCATAACATTGTTTATGCAAGAACACTTGATAATACAATTTATACGGCTTCTAGCAATAAAATGTGGGTAGGAATGTAATGTTAAAACAAAAATGGTTAATGGGCTCAATGGCTATCGTTGCACTGTTTATAGGGGGTTGCAACTCGGTAAATAGTAATCCAAATATAAGGCAGCATCAGCAAAATACGGTTAATACCGAACACCCTAGAATGAGACTTATTCTTGGCTCAGAAGATTTGGTTGGACATGTTGCTTTAGTTGACGTGCGTGTCGGAACGGTGGGCAGCCTAACTCGAGCTGAAGTAACCGTGCAAAACCTGACGAACGATCGTTACACATTGGAATATATGTTCCGTTGGGAAGATAAACAAGGTTTCAGTGTTAACGGGAACCCTGTGTGGAGCCGATTCGTTCTTGCGCCACGTGAACTAAAGAGTTTCCAAACGATTGGTAAAATACCCGATGCGTACGCGGCAACTATTACGGTACGTTTGCCGGATGATATTTTTATTCATCAGGAAAAGAATAAAGATTGATGCTTTACAAGAATATACGTATTGCTCCATATTTAATTTAGTACAGAATCTATATAAAAGGGAGTCGATTATGAGCCCTTTTTATATGGAACTTATAACATAAGGGAAGGTAAAAATGAATAGAACACTGACTGTTTCAATACTTGGGGCTACGCTAGTCGCTCTTACCGGTTGCCAAAGCAACCCTATTAAATTTGGCGGCCAATCAAATGTGGCTGTTGTGGATTCTTCAAGTAGAACGCATTTGCAAGCGAACCTCACAATGACGGACTACACCGCTCTAGCAGAACAAGTAACGAATAAGATGTTATCTTCAAAGTTTGTGCAACGTTGGGGCAGTAAAAAACCTAAATTGATTTTAGCTAAACTGCGTAATAATACGAGTGATGAAAGTATCATGATGCGTGATATTTATGACAGAATTACCGAAACACTATTGAATTCGGGTGCTGTTCGGTTAGTGGATAAATCAGCAACAAGCTTTGATTATGTTGTGCGTTCAGAACTATCATCAAAGCGCCAATATAACCGTGGCGGCGAAGAGTTAGCCGAGTATAAATTAGAACTTAAAATGTTCAAGCTTGATGGGGAAATGAAAGGACAATGGTCGGGTACATTGACGCTGGCAAAAGGCAAAAAATCCTATTTTTGATTAAATAGGGTTCATTTTAGGCAAAGGCTTGCATTTGCAGAGTCTGTCAATAGTTTTGTGTAACTGCAAGAAAAACACCCCGACTGTATCGTATTTAGCGTACACCGTAAGGATGATATAACCCAGTTGCATCAGGCGATTGTGC
>JAESRY010000032.1 GCA_016764415.1 Cycloclasticus sp.
AATCTCAGGCACGTTTGTCTGTGATAAAGTGGCACCTGATGGAAAGTTATAAGGTAACACAGTTTATTTTTAGTTTTTGCTGCCGCAAGGGCACTCATTTCTTTTGTATGCCCAAAAGCATCTACGCTATAAGTCTCTTGTATATGGACTAAAGGCTGTCCGTAATTCGGCTAAAAACAAAAGAGCCACTCGACCTTTAGGGCAAATCCTAACTATACAATTTTGTTGGCCAAAACCATACCGAGCAAGATAGAATTCAAATCGTTGTCGGCTAATGTAAAATCTAAATCATGACCAACAAACTCCCAAAACCGATAAGGCCAGAAAACGACGACTGCTGTGGCGGCGGTGGTTGTTGCCCTTGCGTTTGGGATACCTATTTCAACGCGCTTGATTTGTGGGAAGAGCAAGAAGAGAAGGAAAAAGCACTTGCGGAAAACAAATGGGTAAGAACAACTAATGAGCGTACGGACTAACGGTTTCTCTTCTACGCTGTTCAGTGTAAAATCCACCGTTCTTTAATGAGTGCGTAAAGCACCCATTTATTCACCACTAAACAGACAAATAACATGAGCCACTCCCCTTCTCGTCAAACCTTGGCTAACGCCATTCGTGTCCTTAGTATGGACGCTGTTCAACAAGCTAATTCAGGCCACCCCGGTGCGCCAATGGGTATGGCGGATATTGCTGAAGTGTTATGGAATGATTTTTTGTCGCATAACCCGGCTAACCCGCATTGGGTTAACCGTGATCGCTTTGTGTTGTCGAACGGGCATGGGTCGATGTTGTTGTATTCGTTGCTTCATTTGTCAGGCTACGATTTGCCGATGAAAGAATTGCGCAATTTCCGTCAATTACATTCTAAAACCCCCGGGCATCCTGAATACGGTTATGCACCGGGCGTAGAAACGACGACAGGCCCGCTTGGACAAGGTATTACGAATGCTGTGGGCATGGCATTGGCAGAAAAAGTATTGGCCGCGCAATTCA
This sequence comes from Cycloclasticus sp., assembly GCA_016764415.1. Lineage (GTDB taxonomy): Bacteria > Pseudomonadota > Gammaproteobacteria > Methylococcales > Cycloclasticaceae > Cycloclasticus. The sequence goes on from JAESRY010000032.1 coordinate 991, forward strand.
ACAAACCCAATTTCCCAGTTATTGATCATTACACCTATGCCTTTATGGGCGACGGCTGTTTGATGGAAGGTATTTCACACGAGGCGTGTTCATATGCTGGAACGTTAGGCTTGGGCAAACTTATCGCGTTTTGGGATGACAACGGTATTTCTATTGATGGCAATGTTGAAGGTTGGTTTACCGATAACACGCCTGCTCGTTTTGAAGCCTATGGCTGGCATGTAGTTAGCGGTGTTGATGGACATAATTCAGAAGAGATTAAAAAAGCCGTTGAACAAGCTAAAAAAGAAACCAATAAACCAACGCTAATTTGCTGCAAAACAGTGATTGGTTCAGGTTCGCCGAATAAAGAAGGTACGCACCATGTACACGGTGCTCCATTGGGCGCGGAAGAAATTGCAGAAACTAGAAAAGCCTTAGGTTGGACTGCGGCTCCATTTGAAATCCCTAAAGATGTAAAAGCCGGTTGGGATGCAAGTGATAAAGGTGAGCAGGCAGAAGCTAAATGGGAAGAATTACTCGTCTCTTATGTAGAACAATTTCCAGAATTAGCCGATGAATTGTTACGCCGTTTATCAGGTGAATTGGCCGACAATTGGGAAGCAGAATCAACAGCGTTTATTGAAGCAGCACAAAAAGCGGGCGAAACTATCGCATCCCGCAAAGCGTCGTTAAATACGTTGAATGGTTTTGGTCCATTATTACCTGAGTTTTTAGGCGGGTCTGCCGACTTAACAGGTTCAAATTTAACTGAATGGACGGGTTGTACCGACGTAGATGGAAACAATGCCAATGGTAATTACCTGCACTACGGTGTGCGTGAGTTTGGTATGAGCGCTATTCAAAACGGCATTGCGTTACACGGTGGATTTATCCCTTACGGCGCGACATTCTTAACGTTCTCAGACTACGCGCGTAATGCGTTACGTATGGCGGCGTTAATGAAGTTAAAAAATATCTTTGTTTACACGCATGATTCAATTGGCTTGGGTGAAGACGGCCCTACGCATCAATCAATTGAACACGTTTCAAGCTTGCGTTTAATTCCCAATTTAGATGTTTGGCGTCCGTGTGATGCAGTTGAATCTGCGGTTGCATGGAAGTGTGGGGTGGAAAGCGAAAATACGCCATCGGTGTTGATTTTTACACGTCAAAACGTGCAGCATCAAGACCGTTCAGCAGAACAACTAGCGCTGATATCAAAAGGCGGCTATGTTTTGAAAGACTGTGATGGAGAGCCACAAGTTATCCTAATTGGTACAGGCTCAGAAGTTGAACTAGCCACAACGGCAGCAGAAACATTGAACGCAGAAGGTATTAAAACACGGGTTGTTTCTATGCCATGTACGGATATTTTCGATAAGCAAGACGCTGATTATAAAGAGTCTGTATTGCCAGCAGCAGTTTCTGCAAGAGTCGCAATTGAAGCAGGTTCAACCAGCCTTTGGTATAAATACGTTGGTTTGCAAGGAGCGGTTATCGGTATGGATCGTTTCGGCGAATCTGCGCCAGCAAAAGAGCTATTTGAATACTTTGGCATTACAGCGGAAAAATTAGTAGCGGCTGCAAAAAAAGTTTTATAAGATCAGACTGTATGAGTATTCGGATCGCGATTAACGGGTTTGGCCGAATTGGGCGCAATGTGCTCAGGGCGCTGTATGAATCGCATCGCAATGAGAAAATACAGTTGGTGGCAATTAATGATTTAGAGCCAATAGAAGTATCAGCTGAGCGTTTGAAAAATGATTCCGCACACGAACTGTTTGCCTGTGAGATTGCGGCTAACGGTGATGTGCTAATGGTTGATGGCGATGAAATTCAGTATTCGTCGCAAGCAAATCCAGTGAAACTCCCTTGGAAAGCGCTGAAAATTGACGTAGTGCTTGAATGTACCGGACAGTTTACGCAGGCAGAGCAATCTTATATGCACTGTCTGGCGGGTGCGAAAAAAGTTCTTATTTCCTCGTTATCCGACGATAAAGTAGATGCAACTATCGTTTATGGTGTGAACGAAGGCGATTTACAAGCAGACTATAAAATAGTGTCAAATGCTTCATGCACAATGAATTGCTTGGCACACATGCTAAACGTATTTGATCAAAGTGTCGGTGTTGAAAGCGCTTTAAGCACAACGCTACATGCATACAATAAAGAGCAAACTTTAGCGCTGAGCAAAGCTAATTCAAGCATTGGTTCGCCTCTCATTCCTACAAAAACGAATTCACCGAGCTCAATCGGCTTAATATTACCGTTACTGGATGGGAAGGTAGATGGGCTTTCAATTCGTATCCCAACCATGAATGTGGCTCTCGTTGATTTAACGTTCACGAGTAAAAAAGAAACGACGGTGGCTGAGGTTAATGCACTGATAAAAGCAGCTGCTGAGGCCTGTGTAAAAGATATTTTAAAATACAGTGAAAAGAGCTTAGTGTCGGCTGACTTTATGGGTAATTCAGCATCCTGTATTTTTGATGCAAGCCTGACAAAAGCTGAACAAGGCCGCCTTATTAAAGTGGTTGCTTGGTTCGATAATGAGTGGGCTTTTTCTAATAGAATGTTGGACACCGCTGAAGCGATGATGAGTAGCTAAAAAAACAAATAAGATAGGACTTCAAATGACGATTACGAATATGAAAGATATCAACTTATCTGGGAAACGCGTACTGATAAGAGAAGATTTGAATGTGCCTATAAAAGACGGAAAAGTGACTAGCGATGCCCGAATTCGCGCCAGTTTGCCAACTATTCAGCAAGCCCATGAAGCCGGCGCGATGGTGATATTAATGTCGCATATCGGTCGCCCAACAGAAGGGCAGTACGACGAAGCCTTTAGCTTAAAGCCCGTTGCAGAGCATTTGTCTAAATTATTGGGCCTGCCCGTTCGTTTAGAAAAAGATTGGCTTAACGGCATAAGCGGTGAAGTTGACGACATTATTTTGTGCGAAAACGTGCGCTTCAATGTGGGCGAAAAAGCAGATGATGAAGCACTGTCGAAAAAAATGGCGGCTTTATGTGATGTGTTTGTGATGGATGCATTTGGTACGGCTCACCGTGCGCAAGCGTCTACACATGGGGTGGCAAAATTTGCACCTATCGCTTGTGCTGGCCCATTATTGGCCGCTGAGTTGGACGCGTTAGGCAAAGCCTTACTGGCGCCAGCGCAACCTATGCTGGCGATTGTTGGTGGTGCAAAGGTGTCTACAAAACTGACGGTATTAGACACTATGTTGGATAGAGTGGATCAGCTTATCGTGGGTGGCGGTATTGCCAATACATTTATTGCGGCGCAAGGCCATTCAGTTGGCAAATCATTGTACGAGCCAGACTTAATTGATGAAGCAAAAGCATTAATGGCTAAAGCTGAAAAAAACGGTGCGAGTATTCCAGTTCCGATTGATGTGGTGTGCGGTAAAGCCTTTTCAGAATCGGCAGAGGCAACAGTTAAATTGGTACAAGATGTAGAAGACGACGATTTAATTTTAGACGTGGGCCCGCAAACGGCGGCGCAGTACGCTGACATTGTAAAAGCAGCTGGGACTATTGTATGGAACGGCCCACTGGGTGTGTTCGAGTTTGACCAATTTGCAGGCGGCACTAAAACATTGGCTCAAGCAATTGCCGATAGCGCAGGGTTTTCAATTGCAGGCGGTGGTGACACGCTTGCGGCGGTTGATAAATACAATATTGCTGACAAGGTGTCGTACATCTCTACTGGCGGTGGCGCATTTCTTGAGTTTTTAGAAGGGAAAGAGCTACCTGCGGTGAGTGTTTTAGAGGTGCGCAGCCAATAATCGCCAGACATTATGGCCATTCGGCTGCTTCAGACGGTTGGCAATTGAGACGTATTGACGGCTTGTTTTTAGTAGAGAACATGCCGAGGGGTGTTTTCTATTTAAGTTATTTCCAATGTAGCCGATATAAGTTCTACTAACTTTAAATATCATGTGCTTACTAAAGCGCTCGAAAGGCCAATGAAAAATTTTAAGCGTTTCTTACTGCATTATTTATTAATCCTCCTTTTTGCCATGTCGCATGTGCAAGCGGCGAGTTTTAATAAAAAAAACCATAAATCTCTAGAAGTGAGAGTGCTGGTAGACGTGTCTGAACGGATGAAAATAAGCGATCCGGATAATCACAGAATTGACGCGCTTAAACTGTTTATAAAATTATTGCCGAACAATGCTAATGCGGGTATTTGGATGTTTGATGATGCAACAACGGAAATAATCAAGCTCGGAAAGTCAGGCATTTCATGGAAAACACAGGCGCTAAAAAATGTCGAAAACATTCATTCGAATGGTAAAAAGTTAGACCTTGAACGTGCATTAGCCGTTGCTTCATTGGATTGGGTGGGCAAAGAAAAAAATGAAAGCCGCCATATTATCTTGTTAACCGATGGAAAAATCACATCGGGAAAAACGAAGGCGGACAATCAGGCGTCAAAAGATCGGGTGTTAAATTACCAAGTAACGCGCTTGAAGGCTGCTGACGTGAGTGTGCACACTATTGGGTTTTCAGAAGATGCTGATGTTGATTTTTTAGACGCAATTGCTAGCGAAACGATTGGTTGGTTTGATATGCCTAAGACGGCGGATCAACTCGAGCGTACTTTATTACGTATAAATAAACGTTTGGTGGAAAAAAATAGTATTCCATTAGTAGCTAATAAATTTATTGTGGATGAAACAGTTCGGCAATTTACCGCCGTGGTGTTTAGAAAAAAAGGCTTTGGCTCAACTCAATTAGATGATCCTGAAGGGATGGATTTTGGCCGAAGTAGTGATCGAGCAGGCGTAAGTTGGCATCGCGAAAAGAAATACGACATTGTGACCGTCACAAAACCAATGGAAGGCGAGTGGCGTTTGATAGCGCCAGCAGACCCCGCGAATGAAATTTTTATCACCACCAACCTTCAAATGGCGGTAGAAGACATGCCGAAGGAAGTGATTGCTGGTGAAGATACGCGGATTCGAATGTTGATGACCGACAGAGGAAAATTGATGAAGAATAGCAATTTACTCAGTGTGCTTGACGCGACGGTTGAGATTACCAATAAGCGCGGCGATAAAGAAGTGTTCCYAATGGAGCAGGACATGATTACAGGTGGTTACTTTTTTGTGGATATAGGTAAAGAGTTAAAAGTTGGTCCATATGAGATGGTGATAAGGGCAGTGAGTAATACGTTTGAGCGGATTGTATCACTCGCGTTTCGCGTTAAGCCTAAACCCAAAATAGACTACGTAGAAATCAGCCCCGTTTTCGACAAAGTATTGGCTGATGCGGGTATCGTATTACCAGCGCAAGGTGTAACAGAAGATCAAATATTTGAGTGCCCTGATTTATCAAAACTTATTTTGAATGAAAAAAGTATGCCACCAGTGGTGGCGGAGGAACCTGTGGAAGAAGAAACGAACTGGATGATAACGGCAGGCATTATTTTATTGTTTAACCTGTTATTGGGCGCGGGTGGGTTCTTCGGCTTTAAGCTTTATAAAAAGAAAGCGATAGCACAGGAAGAAGCGTTAATGAAGAAGTTAGCGGCATAAGTGGAGAATATTTAGATGAATAGTCTTCTTATCATAATGATTGAAATACTACTCGTATTATTGACGGGAAGCGTGTTCCTGTTTATCAAAACGCAAAAGAAAAAAGAGGCAATGAATAAACAGCTGGCTTCTTTAGCGAAAAAAATAGTCAGTGAAGCGCCGGGTAGAAAGGAAAGGTTAGTTAGTAACTTTAAGGCGTTAGGCGTTGAAGCGGCACAAGCAGAGCAAAGCGCAAGCCAATTGATTGATGCAGAGAAAGCGTGTGTTAGCAAGTTCATATCGATTCAGTTGACGCAAAAACCTGATGATATCGCCTTTTTCTCTGAAGATGTTTACCAGCTATCGGCCGTTCATATGGGCGTTAGCATGTTAAATGGTGAAAGCATGAAAGAGACAGCGCCAAGCCCCGAAGTAGTGAATAAACCTGCGGGAACTGCGGGAACTGCGGACACTGCGGACACTGCGGACACTGCGGAGGAAGAGGCGGTGGATGATGCAGTATTAGATAATGACGATGAAATAGAAGTATCGCTAGATTTTGATGAAGTTGGCGCTGAGCCTGAACCTGAGCCTGAACCCGAGCCTGAACCCGAGCCCG
>JAESRY010000119.1 GCA_016764415.1 Cycloclasticus sp.
TGGTGATTGAATCAACAATCGTCGTTTTATCATCTAACGTCTTAATGATTTTTGACACTTTACGTTCATGCGCCCATTTCGTATGCTCTTCCAGCGACAACATATGTTGCTTAACCAGCTCAATAGGCGCCTGCACGGTAATATCTGCCTTAAAGTCTTTTAACTGCGTTTCGGTATTCGTTCGGGTGTAAACCTTGATGCCATTTTCATCTTTAGCCAACTCCCAAGTCTCACCAGCAAAAGCTGTCGTTGCATATAAAAGTATGCTGAGCAGTAATAATTTTTTCATTTGACCCGCCTTAATTTATTAACAATTTGTACTGTAATATTTAAAGTATGTCCTGTATATATTAAAAAAACCTTAACGCCTTGAAGTTAATTTAACGGGGTCTCAGTACGCTTTCAAGGTAACAACTTGATTTAAATCATCATTATTCAAATACATTTCGCCGTCTTGAATACTGCATTGCAGAGACATCGTTCGCTGAACCATCTGCTCAATGCCATCCGCTTGAATATGAACAACCTTTAGATTTTTAAAGCGCTTTAGCTTCTCTTGCTGCTGACTCCACCACACGCTAGCTTTACCCTCGTGATACGTATAAACAATCACTTGTTTGGCACGCCCACATGCCTTGCGTATGCGTTTTTCATCTGGCTGACCCAACTCAACCCACAACTCGATTTCACCTGTCAGTGATTTGTGCCAAAGCTCCGGCTCATCATCTGTCGACAAACCTTTAGTAAAGGCCAACCTTTCATGCGCATTCGCCATAAACACGATTAGCCGAATCATAAATCGAAAATCGTTCTCAGAAGGATGTTGCGCCACCGTTATTTCATGGGTCTCGTAATAATGAGAATCCATATTGGCAATGTTCAAAGAGACTTTATTGATGGTTGAATTGATGGCCATACTGTTATTTTAATATCTGAAAATTTAGATTAAGCCGACAGTTTATACCGTTATTGATTTAGCTCATTGACTAAAATATGAAAAATAGCTGATAGTGGACGAACGATCAGTAAAAAATTGGTGTCTATTACTTACACCACTAAGGAGAATTGATATGACTTTTGAAAAGCATGGGTTATCTATCGGTATTGAACGCGTTGAAAATAACTTTTTTCTCAAGTTAAAAGCTATTGGGACACTAACACACGAGGATTACAAAGTAATAACACCCATGATTGACTCTGCATTAGCGGCCGTAAAAGATCCCGAGGTTAACGTTCTGATTGACGGCACTGAACTAGAAGGTTGGGAACTACGTGCCGCATGGGATGATTTTAAACTCGGGTTAAAGCACAACAATGAGTTTAAAAAAATAGCCATCTACGGTAACAAGCATTGGCAAGAAATCACCGAAAAAGTAGGCTCTTGGTTTCTTTCAGGTGATGTAAAATACTTTGATAATTCAGATGACGCGCTGTTATGGTTAAATAATTAATCATTGATTCTTTAATTAGGCAAGCATGGAAAATAACCGCAATTCATCTTGCCACAGGCAAAGAGAGAAAACGCTTGGCGTTCCTGAATTAATCGCTATTGCATTAGGCGGCATGGTAGGCGGTGGTGTTTTCWCCATCTTAGGCATTTCTGTTTCAATGATTGGCGCTTATACGCCCCTAGCCATCTTTCTAGGCGGCATCATCGCGTCACTTGCCGCTTACTCATATATCAAACTCGGCGTGTACTACAAAGACGAAGGTGCCACTTATTCTTTTTATAAACGAACCTTCACAGGGTCACGGTTTGCTGCATCTCTTATTGGTTGGTGCGTGATATTTGGCTACATAAGCACTCTAGCCTTATATGCCTACACATTTTCGTCTTACGCCATTAGCAGCTTTGAGTTTGCCAATAATGAATGGATCCGAAAACTCGTTGCTGGCCTGGTTATTCTTACCTTTACTCTCATCAATATTTGGAGTGTTAAAGGCATGGGGAAAATCGAAGATTTAATGGTTTACAGTAAACTCATCATTCTCGTTATCATTTCTTTTGTACTGATCAACAACAGCCAAACGACGCTTCCCGTACTACTTCAAAACGAACAAAGCACGAGTGTATTGTCTATCCTGATTGTCGCGTCACTGACGTTTGTGGCGTACGAAGGTTTTCAGCTGGTGATAAATGCCGTGAATGAAATGGAACAACCGGAAGTTAATATTCCAAAGGCTATTTATTCCGCTATTTTTATAGCCATCTTAATTTATGTGGTGATATCACTTGGCGCTATTTTAGCGATTCCATTCGATGAAATTATAGAAAACAAAGAATACGCTTTAGCTTCTGGTGCCAAAAATGTGATTGGGCACTGGGGAACCGACCTTGTTATCACCGGCGCACTACTCGCTACCAGTAGCGCCATTAGCGGCACCTTATTCGGCGCTTCAAGGCAAATGTCTGTTATTGCCAAAGATGGATATTTCCCAAGCATACTTGCCAAGCGCACAAATCAAATCCCAACTGCTGCTATTATTTGCATGTCCACCTTGGCATTTTGCCTGGTACTTGCTGGCAGCCTGCAAGTCATTCTTGAATTTGGCAGTATTACATTCTTATTAGTATCGCTTTTGATGGCTTACGCAAATTATACAATTCGTCACCTAACGGGTTCATCAATATGGATTACAGGGCTCTCTATTATTGGCCTGCTACTGGGCACCGTGCTGATTATTTATTACGAATTCGAAAACCAACCTCAGCAACTAATATTCATTGTTGGAATTTATAGCCTACTAACGTTTGGCGCTTGGTTTTATTCAAAAGATAAAGAGTCAAACGCCAACAGTTAGACTATTGCCTAAACAACGATATCGCGCACGTTTTCTAGAGAAATAAAGTCGAGCCTAGTTTTAAGATTTCTAATTCAATCTTAGATAAAGTCGGTTCGACTAATTCACTTAAACCAATGTTGAGTACGATTCGCAAAAGCAACAAGTGACAGCATAACCGGGACTTCAACTAAAACACCCACAACGGTGGTGAGTGCGGCGCCTGAATGAAGCCCAAAAAGCGATATTGCTACCGCAACCGCCAACTCAAAAAAGTTTGAAGTGGCAATCATAGAACTGGGTGCAGCAATATTGTACGGGAGCTTAATAAACTTTGCCGTGGCATAAGCGATAGCAAAAATACCGTAGGTTTGTATAATCAACGGGATTGCAATTAATAGAATGGTCTGCGGCTGCTCGATAATAGTTGGCGCTTGAAAACCAAATAAAAGCACAATTGTCGCGAGCAAGCCTATAACTGACCAAGGTTTCAAATGATGTAGAAAGTCATCAAGCCGTTTACCATCATCGTGAGAAACCAGCTTATGGCGCGTCCATAGCCCTGCCGCCAATGGCAATACAACGTAGAGTAAAACAGATAGCAGCAGCGTTTCCCAAGGTACCTGAATATCACTGATTCCCAGTAAAAAGGCGACAATCGGTGCGAAAGCAAAAATCATTATCAGATCATTTACAGAAACCTGAACTAGCGTGTAGCTAAGGTCGCCTTTCGTTAGCTGACTCCAAACAAAGACCATCGCAGTACAAGGTGCTGCGCCGAGTAGAATCATCCCTGCGATATATTCATTTGCAGATTGCGGATCTACCCAGTCGACAAAAAGTAGTTTAAAAAACAGCCAGCCTAAAGCCGCCATTGTAAAAGGTTTAATCAGCCAGTTGATCACCAGCGTAAGCACGAGTCCTTTAGGCTGTTTGCCAACATTTTTTATCGAAGCAAAATCGACTTGCACCATCATTGGATAAATCATTATCCAGATGAGGACCGCTACTGCGAGATTGACATGTGCATATTCAACACTGGCAATAACGGCAAATGCTCCAGGAAAAAGGTTGCCAAAAATCACGCCTAACGCGATACATAAAGCGACCCAAATGGATAAGTAGCGTTCAAAAAGCCCCATTAGAATAACTCCCCTGTCTCATTAATGATTGTTTGCAATGATTCTCTGTCCATTTGTTCAAATGGCTTACTCAAAAAGTGTTGAATCCGTTTTTCGATGGTATTGATAACCTGATTGAATGCCGCCTCTTCACTGATCGAATCATCAGCAAGGTGAGAAGGAACAATTAAACCCCAGTGCTTTATTGTTTCGTCAAATATTACCGGACAAGCTTCCCTCGCCGCTCGGTCGCAAACGGTAATAATTATATCGGGGATAAATTTTTTCGTCGCATCTTCCAAGCTTTCGCTGTTCAGCATGTCAGTACTGTAATTATTTGCTTCAAGATATTTAAGCGTAAGAGGATCAACTCGACCGGCTGGGGAACTTCCAGCACTTGCAGTGGCAATGCGACCATTCGATAGTTCGCGAGTAATCACCTCTCCCAAAACACTTCGGCAGGCGTTATGTGTACAGATAAAAAGAATATTCATCATTTTTAGTTACAGCTTTCGGCGCGGTTAGGGCGACAGTCCATATTGGACAAATTTGATAGGTTCTCTTGTAGAAAAGCAGTGTTATTCTCGGCGGTTTCCGCCAGCACTAATTTTGCCCAGTCTGGTAGTGACGGGTTAATGCGGTAGTAGACCCACTGCCCCTGTCGTCGATCAGTGAGCAGCTCACACTGTCGTAATTGGGCTAGGTGACGTGAAATCTTAGGTTGGCTTTCTTGTATCGCCTCAATCAGCTCGCAGACGCATAACTCACCCTCAGACTGAAGTAACAACAGACTTTTTAGCCGCGTTTCATCGGCAAGGCATTTGTAAAACTGTACAGGGTTGATCATTGTAAAAGCCAATTATAAAGATATGAAATATCATATATATGATATTTCATATGTCAATATGGCAAAAATTAATACAAACAAAAAGTTTTGAGAAAAGTAAGGATATAGTCTTACCCCAAGTCGCTTCTTAAAACGCTAACGTATAAATTAAGTTCATATACGGCAATATAGAGCACCTTCCTTAAAAAAATAAATTCGAGTCTGGCCCATGTTTATTTAAAACTAGTTTGAACTTATATTTTTGTTACATGCCTAAGCCAGTACATTAACTAGCACTAGGAGTTTCTAATGGGAACCACAATCGAACGTCATACTCACGTTGACCTTGAAGAAGGTGTTCAATGCCTCATGGGAGAAAGAAAAGGGATCGCGAATGTGAAGTACGCGAAGTTTATGGGTGTAGCTTTCATTCTTTTTGGAATATTCGGAATGGTCTATGCAGGTGAGGCCGTGCTCGGCTTTGGTTTATCACCAGCCCAAAATTTATTACATTTAATAACAGGTGTGCTGTGGATTGCCGCTGTAATGACATTTGACGGCACTTATGCGCGAATGATAAATCAAGTAAACGGTATTCTATATTTTTCATTAGGTGCATTTGGTCTAAGCCAGGCAGCCCCTGATGTTGTAGCACTTTTTAATATAAATACTGTGTCAACAATGTTTAACTTGTTCATTGGCCTTGTAACGCTGGGTTTTGGTTGGGGTATTAACCAATCTCACCTAAAACACTGGTGGCCTTAAGTTTCACAGCTGAATAAAGTAGAGACTAAAGCCCTCAATAATGAGGGCTTTTTTATATGCGATTGTTTTTAAAAAATGGAAGTTAAACTAACACTGCATAACGTGATTGGTCTGCCTCATTTGCTGAAACACATAAAGGGTGAATTCAAATTCTCTTAATCGCTTGCTTGTAAACGTGGTTTTTCTCACGCTTCCCTACAGAAACAACCAGAACAATTAGTTCGACGTCTTTTACTTGATATACCAAGCGAAAGCCTGGTCTGCGAAGTTTGATTTTGTAACAGTCATCGATACCATTGAGCTTTGATTTTGGTACCTTCGGGTTTTTGAGTCGTTCAATTAGCTTTTTCTTAAATTGTTTTCTGATTGTATTATCTAATGAATCCCACTCTTTTTTAGCCAACGTAATGAACTCAAGATCATAGATCATTAATATCTACCTTTATGGTAGGTAAGCCTAATCGCTCTTTAACAATTTGAGCAAGTTCAATATCTTCAAGCTTATCCATTAACTCCTCGTAAGCTTCTGCGGGAACAGCATAAAAAACCGGCTCATTTCTGTTTAATATAGCGATAGGGTTCCCGTTCCCTTGGCTAATAACGGCCATTGGATTTTTCTTTAGTTCAGAAATACCAGCTGAAATATCTGCAAGAATTTGATAGGTTGTACTCATCGTAAAGATCTTTATTTAATGTTTTAACAGGTTTCACTATACCACCCTCATAACCTAAAGACCATTTAAAAAATTTTGTGTGGAGCTTCCCACTAAACGACCTATTCCAACTTAAAAGAATTAATAGGCAGAGGGTTAATTAGTTACCTTTAGCGCCCCACAAAAGCTATGCCTGCTCATATCATTTTAATATCAAATTACGCGTTTCCCAAAACAGATTAAAGGGTAGCGGCAGCGTTAATTCGAAAAAAATTCGAGTCTTGCCCTAATTGTTCTAAAATAGTCACTAAGTCAAACCTTATAAGAAACCACCCTATGTTAAATCCCGACAAAAAACGTGTTCAGCGAGCCCTAATCGTCGCTGTGCAATTAGACAACGTTAGCGATATTCAATTCGAATCGTCGTTAGCTGAATTAGCTGATCTTGCAAAAACCTTAGGCTTAGAAGTGGTCGGTCAATTCACCCAAAAACGCTCGGCTTTTGATTCCATGGCGTATATAGGGGTTGGCAAACGCGAGGAGATAAAGCAGTTTTTAGAATCTCAAAAAGCTGACACAGATACCTTATCAAAAACCAACCTACCGACTGCTGACGAGCCTATTGAATTTATTCTAGTTGACCATGAAGTTTCACCCTCTCAGGCGCTTAACTTAGAAAATGAAGTCGGCTGCGAAGTGATGGATCGGACGGTGGTTATCCTTGAGATTTTTCATCGTAATGCCAGTTCTCACGCCTCGCGCGTGCAAGTTGAAATTGCGCGGCTAAGCTATATGGCGCCGCGCCTACGAGAAGCGGCAAAGCGAGATGGTCCACCGGGTAGGCAGCGCAGCGGTACGGGTGGGCGTGGCACAGGACAATCGCGCGCCCAAGTGGATAGCCAAAAGGTTCGCGACCGTATTGCCGAACTGCAAAAGGAAATTGATGC
>JAESRY010000033.1 GCA_016764415.1 Cycloclasticus sp.
TTAAGCGCTTTGAAGCAATTATCTAAACGGCTCACAGTTCTATCCCCTCTAATTTGGCGATGGTGAAAATATCTTTATCGCCTCGGCCTGATAAGCAAACCAGAATAGACTTATCCTTGTCCATTGTTTTAGCCAATTTAGTAGCATAAGCCACGGCATGGCTAGATTCTAAAGCAGGAATAATACCTTCGACACGTGTTAATTGGTGGAAAGCGGCTAATGCTTCATCATCATTAATGTTGACGTAGTTAGCGCGACCAATGTCTTTTAGCCACGAGTGTTCAGGGCCAACGCCTGGGTAATCAAGCCCCGCTGAAATTGAATGTGTTTCGATGATTGAGCCATTTTCGTCCGCCATTAAATACGTTCTATTGCCATGTAACACGCCCGGTTGACCTGCACATAAAGGCGCGGAATGTTGCCCCGTTTCCACCCCTAAACCTGCAGCTTCTACACCGTAAATAGCGACACTTTCATCTTTAATGAAAGGATGGAAAAGCCCGATAGCATTTGATCCACCGCCAACACAGGCGACAAGCGCATCAGGCAATTTTCCCGTTTTTGACATCATTTGTTCGCGTGATTCGCGACCAATAATAGTTTGGAAGTCTCTAACCATTGCAGGATATGGGTGCGGCCCTGCGACAGTACCAATAATATAATAGGTGTTATCAATATTAGTAACCCAGTCTCTCATTGCCTCGTTCAGCGCATCTTTGAGTGTTTGCGAACCCGATGTAACCGGCACCACGGTTGCGCCCAGTAATTTCATACGGTAAACGTTAGGCGATTGGCGTTGAATATCTTCTGCGCCCATATAGATAACACATTCAAGCCCAAGCCGCGCGGCGACAGTGGCCGTTGCTACGCCGTGTTGTCCTGCGCCAGTTTCAGCAATAATCCGTGTTTTACCCATGCGTTGAGCAAGTAATGCTTGGCCAATCGTGTTGTTTATTTTATGCGCACCCGTGTGGTTTAAATCTTCTCTTTTTAAGTAGATTTGAGCGCCGCCTGTTTCGCGGCTTAAACGTTCAGCACGGTAAATAGGTGATGGTCGGCCTACATAATCGTGTAAATCGGCATCTAATTCAGCGAGGAATTCAGGGTCTTGCATATACTTTGCATAGGCTACGTTCAACTCCTCTATCGATTCCATTAACGTTTCGGCAACAAAAACTCCACCGTAAGGTCCGAAGTGGCCACGTTCGTCAGGGAAGTTATAGTCAGTTACAGCTGATTTTTTCTTATTACTTGTTGGCACGTTTTACCTCATGCATGAATTGTTTAATGCGCAGGTGATCTTTGATACCTTTGCTTTTTTCAACGCCACTACTCACATCAACGGCATAACTGTTGGTGTTTTTTATAGCATCGTATATGTTATTTTCATTAAGACCACCGGCCAAAATAATGGGCAAGTCACACTGCTTTGGAACGAGTTCCCAGTCAAATGTTTGCCCTGTTCCGCCGTATTGAGCGCTATCGAATGCATCAAGTAACAACCCAGATGCGGAGCTAAACGCTTTAACGGTTTTGTTCAAATCAATTGTCCCGCGCATTCTAATGGCTTTTAAATACGGCATGTTAAAAGAAGAGCAAAAGGCTTCGTCTTCATCACCATGGAACTGAAGAAGATCAATATTAGTAGCGTTTAAAACACGACTTACATCCTCACTATCTGGATTAACAAATAACGCTACTTTATTGATAAATGGAGGTAATTTATTTATTATTTTGTTTGCATTAGCTATATCAATACAGCGTGGGCTTATGTCATAAAAGACAAATCCCAGCGCATCCACGCCATTATCAACAGCCGCAAGCGCATCATCGACTTGGGTAATGCCACAAATTTTTACTCGTGCTCTTAAAGCCATTTTTTTATAAAACTCGTTTAGTTTCCATTACGTCGGTAAACGGTGCAAAAGCACCTAATGGCGTTAAGCCAAATTCTTTTGGGTAATAGACACCTTTAAAATATAGCCCATTAGGTAAAGCCGTTGCTCCTGCTTGCTTCCTATCTTCGGCATGTAACACGCGCTCAACATAATCAGGTGGCTGTTCGCCTTTGCCAACAGGTAATAATGTGCCAACTATATTTCTCACCATGTGATGTAAAAAGGCACTCGCTATAATATCAACAGTAATTTTATCATTCGTACGTTTAATAACAATCGAATGAATGTGTTTTACCGGTGATTTTGCCTGACAACCATACGCCCTAAACGAACTAAAGTCGTGAGTACCTATTAAAAAGTCAGCCCCTTGCTGCATAAGAGACTCATCTAATGGGTTAAAAATAGTGGTAACGTGGTTTCTGTACAAGGCTGACTTAACCCCGCGATTCAGTATGTCATAGCGATAATACCGCGCAACAGCTGAAAAGCGCGCGTGGAAATTATCTGCCACTGGCTGTATCCAAACGACACGTATATCGGCAGGCAGGTTTGTATTAGCGCCTAGCACCCATTGGTGCATTTCTCTTTGTTTATCCGTTTCAAAATGCACGACCTGTTCAAAAGCATGTACACCCGCATCTGTACGACCGGCACAAACAATAGCGACGGGGTGGGTCGCTATTTGAGATAAGGCAAATTCAACCTTCTCTTGAACGGTTTCAGTTGTCGTTTTTTGACGCTGCCAGCCATGATATCGGCTGCCGTCGTATTCAACACCTAGTGCAAATTTCAAGATCTTAATCGATTAACAATAACGTGCGTTGTGCATGAGTATCTTCATATCACGCACGGCTAAGTCTAAGCCAGCCATCACTGCTCTAGCTATAATTGAATGACCTATATTTAGCTCTATAATTTCAGGAATTTTAGCGATAGCACCGACATTGTGATAATGCAAACCATGGCCTGCATTAACTTGTAAACCAAGGCTACTAGCATAAGAAGCGGCCTCTGCTATTCTATTTAACTCGGTGTTTTGTTCAGACTCATTGGATGCATCGGCATAACACCCCGTATGCAATTCCAACATTGTTGCACCGACTTCTTTTACCGCATCAATTTGCGCTTTATCAGGATCAATAAACGGTGATATAAGAATGCCTGCTGATGATAAGGACGCGCAGGCTTCTTTAATGCGGTTAAAGTTCCCAGCAATATCCAAACCACCTTCTGTTGTTAACTCTTCTCGTTTCTCAGGTACTAAGCAACACGAAGCTGGTTTAACATCGCAAGCAATATCAACCATCTCGTTTGTAACAGCTAATTCAAGGTTTAAACGAGTATGAATGTTAGCAGCGATATCGCGGACATCTTGGTCATTGATATGACGTCGGTCTTCACGCAAATGAATGGTTATACCATTTGCTCCTGCTCTTTCAGCGATGAAAGCGGCATCAAGAGGTGATGGGTAGTCCGTGCCACGTGCGTTTCTTAAGGTGGCAATATGATCGACATTAACACCCAGTAAGATAGTATTTTTTTGCATTATCAATGTTTAAAGGTTTTATATGAACAACTCACGGCTTTTCAATGTTTTACCATCTAATTGAGCGTCAATTAATCGTCTCATTAATCGTTTTGCCTGACTGAGCTCTACTTTATCTTTCAGCTTATTTTCTCTCAGGTTAATCAACGTGCCACCAGAAATAGCTTGCGGGTTTTGAGCATTATTCTCTATTTTTGCCCCATAACCTAATTGATAATTATAAAGGCTGTTATTCTTAATCGGCTCTTGCGTGTCTATATCAACATCGAGTAATAAGCCGTAGCCAATTTCTTCAAATAAGGTTTTTTCAAACTGTCTAAGTTTAGGCTCAATGTCTAGGTTTTCAGAGAGCTGTAGAATGACCTTTTCAAGAGCATTAAATAACTCACAGTGCGCATCGTGTTTATGCAACAGACTCAACACCAGTTCATTAACATAGAAACCACAATATAAAGACGTCCCCTTCAATTGTTCGTCATGACCGCTCTGCTCAACCGATGTTAGGGTCTTAAGCTCACCCTTCCCCACCCAAGACAACAACAAGCGTTTGAAAGGTTGTAATAATGAGCCGTGTTTTGATTTTTTAGCCCTTGAACCTTTCGATATAATTGAAAGCACACCATAGTCACGGGTAAAAACCTGATGTATCACGCTGGTTTCTTTAAACGCCTGACTTTTTAAGATGAAGCTAGGTTGTTGATCAACTCTGTTCATAACAACTGCTTTTCGTTGCGGCGATTAAGCTTTGCAATTAGAACAAAACCGCATCATTCAATCCCACGATACCCCAAACTTATTAATTCACGCTCGCTATCAGACCAATTTTTCTTCACTTTCACCCATAGATTTAGGTAAACTTTGGACCCCAGCAGTTTCTCAATATCAAGGCGTGACTGAGTACCCGTATCTTTAAGCCCTGCACCCTTCTCACCTATGACAATATTTTTTTGACCTTCTCTCTCTACCCAAATAACAGCATAAATTCGAGTGATTTTTTCTTCAACTTTGTATTGATCAATACTAATACTTAACGAATATGGAATCTCTTGGCCTAAACGCCGCATTAACTTCTCGCGAATAATTTCTGTTGTCATGAATCGTTCAGAACTATCGGTTACCTGATCCGAAGGAAACAACAATTCGCCCTCAGGTAAGAGGTTTAATAATAATATTTCGAACTCGCCAAGCTGCTTACCCGTTAATGCGGAGATGGGGATAATGGATTCAAAATCATGCTCTAGACTAATTTTTTGAATAAACGGTAGCAGTGATTGTTTATTGGTGATTTTATCAATCTTATTTATCGCCAAAACAACAGGCGCGCCTTCTTTCTTTAATTTCTCAAGAATTGATATGTCGAGCGCGTCCCATTGCATATCATCCTTGACCCAAACGATAATATCGACACCCATGAGGCTCGTATCAGCCGTTTTGTTCAAGTATTTATTAAGCGCCTTTTTACCACCCAAGTGCATGCCGGGTGTATCTACATAAACGACTTGTGATTCGTCAGTCGTTTTTATTCCCAATATTCGGTGCCTGGTAGTCTGTGGACGTCTTGACGTTATGCTAATCTTTTGACCGAGTATATTATTTAATAACGTTGATTTACCTGCATTAGGCGCACCAATTAGCGCTACAAAGCCTGACTTAAAAGACTGTTTAGACATTTTTTAGACCCTCTAGTACCTTTGCTGCGGCCTTTTGTTCAGCTTTCTTTTTTGAACTAGCCGTTGAATAAAAAACCTCATCCATACCTTTTATTTCGCATTGAACCTTGAATTGTTGATCATGATCAGAACCTTTGGTTGACACAATCGTATATTTAGGCACCTCTATACCTCGTGCTTGAAGGTGTTCTTGAAGTTGAGTTTTCGGGTCTTTAGTCGCTGTTTCAAGCGTCAAAGAACTTAATTGTTTATCAAAGACATTTAGCACCCAAGTCTTCGCCTTAGAAAGCCCTTGGTCTTTGTATATGGCGCCTATAAGCGCTTCCACGGCATCAGATAAAATAGAAGAACGGTGCTTACCCCCGCTTTTCATTTCACCCTGACCTAAAATAAGCTCATCACTTAATTTAAGTTCTTTTGCAATATCTGCCAACGAGTCTCTGTTGACCAAATGGGCTCGGAGGCGACTCATAATGCCTTCATCTACATCAGGAAAGCGCGTGTAAATTTCGTCAGCTATGACAAAACCTAAAATAGAGTCGCCTAAGAATTCAAGACGTTCATTATTACTTGGCCCAATACTACAGTGAGTTAATGCCTGCTCTAATAGAGCATGATCAGAAAAAGTAGCGTTTATTTTTTTTTGTAGCCTTTGCGCATCAAAACTCAATGAAGTGCCTTCATATATTTAAAGTGGTATTGTAAATTCATCGCTAAATGAAAGAACAATATCAACATTACCAATGTACTGTTTACGGACTTCATACTCGGCGGTAAATGTTATCTCATCACTTGAACGAACAATCTTGGTGCCTTTAGCGCTAATGCTAGTGACTTGATTCATGTTTAACTTTTTTTGAAACAACAATCTAATTTGACCAACACTCATGTTTTTTACTGCTGGATCGGCTTTGATGGATTTAACAGATGTTTGAACCGATAAATGCTCCATATAAACGGGAAACACCTTTAATACACTCATTACTAAAAGACCAAACACCCCTAAAACTATAAGCAAACTTATTGTTGTAAGACCTTGTTGTTTTGATGCCTGCATATAACACACTCCTTTCATAATAGACTCTTAATTTATTGTAGAGCCTAGCCTATTCCAATCGATACCACTGTTACTTGAGTCCCAGTTCATCCAGATCATAAAGGCTTTACCGACGATATTTTCTTCTGGAACAGTTCCCCAGTAGCGACTGTCATTACTGTTGTCGCGGTTATCACCCATCATAAAATAATGCCCCGCTGGAACAGTGATTTCTCCTTCTATTGAAGGTCGCTCTTGCATGATAAGTATATCGTGTTCTTGGGATGGTAACATTTCGTGTTGAAGAAGTGCATTTGTCATATTGTCACCCTGCCCCACACCTTCATATAAACCGAGTGGCTTTTGCGTAATACGTTGACCATTGATATACACATGTTTATCAAAATACCCGACTTTGTCACCTGGCAATGCAATAACACGTTTAATGTAATCCAGCGAAGGATCTTTCGGGTAGCGAAAAACCATAACATCACCGCGTTCAGGCTTACCTACATCAATAAACTTGGTGTTAATAACCGGTAAACGAACACCATAAGCAAATTTATTGACTAAAATAAAATCACCTATTAAGAGTGTGGGCATCATTGAGCTAGAAGGGATTCTAAACGGCTCAACAATGAACGAACGAAGCACTAAAACAAATAATAATACCGGAAAAAAGGACTTAGCATATTCCACCACAATAGGTTCTTTATGATTAAGTATGTCTTTTTTAGAACGTTGCGTTAACCAATAGATAGCAGCGATGATACCGGCAACAAAGGTTGCTAGTGTTAATGCCGCAGAAAAATCAAAATGCATGTCATTAGTCTCCTAGTTTAAGCACAGCCAAGAACGCATCTTGTGGAATCTCGACGTTGCCAACTTGCTTCATACGTTTCTTACC
>JAESRY010000034.1 GCA_016764415.1 Cycloclasticus sp.
TATACCCGCAAAAACACCCCCCGCCAGTGCTAAAACAGCTAACAATAAAACCATCAGCCATCCAGTTAAACTGCTTTCTCTCGCCGGGTTTTCTCCTGCCACTGGCTCTAACTCAGCAACTTTTTCTGCTGCAACTTCGTTTCGCTGACTAATCGTTTCCTGTAATTTTGCAATTTCTTTTTTCGCCTCGATTAACGAGTTGTTCAGTGCCTTTTCAGATAACTTCAATGCGTCCAGTTCAGCAGGAGCCACTTGATTTATAGTTTTATCGACTGCATTTTCTTCTAACGCATCCAGCTTTGCTTGTACCTGCCTGTATTTACTCTGTAACGCTAATAAACGCACCTTCGCCGGCGTCTCTTCGGATAAAAGATGCTTTTCAACCCAGCCTACTTTGCCATCAACCAATTGCACTTTAACAAAGCCTTTTTGTTCCCCCTTTAGCTCCACAGGGGTGCCACTTGGCAACAGCTGAATCGGCTGCTGCTGTTTATTCGGCTGTGCATACATGCCAGCTAACAGCTTGTCTGTAATATGAGCCGAGTACCCCAACACCGGGCATAGCATTAAAAACAAGGCGAGCGTTTTAAACATACTAAGCCGCAATGCCTGAGTGCCTCAATAAGGCATCAATCGTGGGCTTTCTACCCCTAAAAGCGGTGAAAAGCACCAACGCATCTTCACTACCGCCTTTCTCTAAAATATTACGTAAGAATGCGCGTCCTGTACCTTCGTCAAAAACACCTTTTTCTTCGAACAAAGAAAAGGCGTCACTAGACAACACTTCTGCCCATTTATAACTGTAATAACCCGCCGCATAGCCGCCTGCAAAAATATGTGAGAACCCATTAGGAAAGCGATTAAAATCAGCGGCTTTCACCACACTCACCTCTGACCTTACTTGCTCCAACACATCGTACACTTGCGCACCCTTTGCTACGTCATATTCAAGGTGGATACGGAAATCAAATATTGAAAACTCTATCTGACGCATCATTTGCATACCGGACTGAAAATTCTTCGCCGCCAGCATTTTCTGGAACATCTCATCAGGCAATGTGTCTCCCGTTTGATAGTGGGCAGAAATCAACTGAATTGCTTCCGGCTGCCAACACCAATTTTCCATAAACTGGCTAGGTAGCTCAACAGCGTCCCATTCCACACCATGAATACCCGACACACCAAGGTGATCTACTTGCGTTAGCATGTGATGCAAACCATGACCAAATTCGTGAAACAGTGTTTCCACTTCGTTATGCGTCAACAAAGAAGGGTCATCGCCAATCGGTGGCGTGAAGTTACACGTTAAATACGCCACTGGCGTCTGAACCGTCGCTGTCGATTTATAACGCGTAACGCATTCGTCCATCCATGCGCCACCACGTTTATGCGGCCGTGCAAATAAATCAATATAGAACTGCCCACGAAGCGCCCCCGTCTCATCGGTGATTGAGAAAAACTGCACATCATCGTGCCATTTATCTACGCCGCTAACTTCAGAGACCTGCATTCCATATAATTTTTTTATCACCGCAAACATGCCAAGCAATACCTTATCGGCAGGGAAATAAGGCTTCACATCTTCTTGAGAAAACTGATAGCGATGCTGGCGTAGCTTTTCTGAGTAATAAGCAACATCCCAAGCTTCTACATCACGCGCATGACCTTCATCGGTAGCAAATTTACACAACTCAACGAAGTCTTGTTGCGCCATTGATAACGAGCCTTCCGCTAATTGACTGAGAAACGACAWCACATCAWCYGGCGTTTCTGCCATTTTTGTCGTTACAGATAAATGAGCATAACTATCAAAGCCCAATAGTTGCGCCTTCTCGTGGCGTAATGCCAATATATCCGCCATGATGCCGCTGTTATCCCATGCTTCATTTGCACCTAAATCCGATGCTCTCGTTACAAATGCGCGGTGCAATTCATAACGCAAATCACGATTATCCGCATACGTCATCACCGCCATATAACAAGGAAACTCCAAATTCAGCACCCAGCCTTCTTTTTCAGCTTGCTGCGCCGTTTGCTTTAAAAGACCCATTGCCGAATCCGACAATCCAGACAGTTCATTCTCATCTGTCACCTGCTTGCTCCAAGCATTAGTCGCATCCATCAAATTTTCTTCGAACTGGTTAGTTAATGTCGACAATTGCTGCGAAATGTCTTTATAACGCGCTTTTTTCTCCTCATTCAACGCAACGCCTGATAACTCAAAATCGCGCAATGCATTTTCAATAATTTTTTTCTGCGCTGTATCTAATTGCGAATACTCAGCACCATACTTTATTGAGCAATACGCCAAATAAAGCGTTTTGTTCTGCCCCATCTCTGTTGAATATTCACTTAACTTGGGCAAACAATTTGAATATGCCTCGCGCCACTCTTCATTATTCATCACCGAATTCATATGCCCAATAGGCGACCACATCCGACTAAATCGGTCATCTAACATTTCTAGCGGCTCAACCAAATTTTGCCACGTGAATACCTTTTCATCTTTCAATAATTCAGCCACATGTTGGCGGCTTTCAGCCAACACTTGATCAACAGCCGGCTCAATATGCTTCGCTTCTAAGGTAGAAAAAGGGGGTAACTCAAAATTATTTAATAGGGGATTCATTCTTCAAAATACACAATTGGTTAAAAGCCACATCTTCGCACGCTTCTAGCCTTGTTCCAAGCCATCAAAAGCAGCTAGCCAACACTGGCAGAAGGTTAAACGCCTTAGAGCCGAATATTTATCGCCCAAACAGCGCCTGCACCCAAAACAAAAAATAACGCTAACGATGCCCAAGCTTTATATTGAAAGCGTCGAGTTAACGTCGCTTCATCTTGAGTTGAAATTAAAAATGGCTTGCGGCTATCCGGCTTTCCAATTAAATTACCTATTTGTGCCGAACCTGGCTGTATCTTTTGTTCGTGTAGTTCTTTTTTAGCGATTAAAACGGCTTTCTCCCATTCCGCTGAATCTATTCGTTCATTGTTGTTTTCGTCAAATCGTTTTAACACGCTTTTGGGGTCTTTTTTCCAACTCGCCAATATCGCAGCCAACGATTCATCCACCGTTGGCAATTCCATTTCTCTAAATGACTTGAAATCGCCCAATACATACAAAAAATCATCTTCACGAATGCGTTGTTCGCTATACCGATAACGTCTTCCTATCCCAAAAGCACTAGAGCTGAAACCGCGCGGACCAGCACTGGTGTAGGGCGTGCTGCCGTACCACGTATCAGATATCGAATGCACGACTTCAGCATCATCAGGATCAACAATCGCCTTGCCCGTTTTGCCCTGTAAAAAAAACACGCCGTCGCTGACACCCGATTCATATAGTTGCCATGATGTGCGACTGCGACCACGCACATAATGCGACTGCTTTTCTTCAACTTTGTATTTGTACCAAACGCAGTTTTTCTTCGTTAAGGGCGCAATAATGGGCTCGCCTGGCAAGAGTTTTGCGATACCTTGAAACTCGTTATACCCTTGAGCCGCCGAGCGAATGAGTGACGTTGGCGTATCTTGCATGATGCGGTAACGCCATAAAAATCGAAAATAAAAGTAAAGACTTGCCAGCGATGCTAAGCACACACCGACTAGATACAACCAAAATTTATCCTCCGGCAAACGCTGGATGGCAGAAGCCAATTCATCCATTACTCAAATAAATTTTTAACGCTAACATCTGCAATTTCAGACTCTTCAAATTCAAGCAAATCAAACGGGTTAAAGTTGAAGAGTTTTGCGATCATCACATCTGGAAACTGTTCAATACGCACGTTATTTAAATTTACGCTTTCATTATAAACTCGCGGCGATCCGCAATATTATTTTCTAGCTGGCTAATTCTTTTTTGTAGTTCTTTAAACGAGTCATTTGCTTTTAAGTCGGGATACGCTTCTGCAACGGCAAACAAGTTCATCAGCCCTTGACGCATTTGAGTCTCTGCCCGACCCAATGCCGCCACATCAGATTTACCTAAGGCACTCGATACACCTGAGCGTGCAACATCACTTTTTCCAACGTGCCTTGCTCATGCTTCATATATTGTTTACATGTTTCAACTAGTTTGGGTAATTCGTCGTGACGCTGTTTCAGCAACACATCAATATTTGCCCACGCCTTAGATACACTGTGCTTTAAACTGACGAGGCCGTTATATAAAGCAACGCCATAACCCGCCAATACAACAATGATAGCCAAGGTAATAAATCCTGATACACTCATACTCTTCTCCGCATAATTACTCAGTAAAGTATAGAACAGGAAAGCACTTATGCACGTTAAATCTTTCGATTCCAAAACACCCTTAATTCATGAATCCGCTTACATCCACGAAACAGCCGTCGTTATTGGCGATGTTGAATTAGGCGCAGACGTGTCTATTTGGCCGATGACTGTTGTTCGAGGTGATATTCACCACATAAAAATTGGTGCTCGATCCAATGTTCAAGACGGCAGCGTATTACACGTAACGCACGCCAGCGATTTCAATCCCGGCGGCTACCCCTTGATTATTGGAGAAGATGTAGTGGTTGGACATAAAGCAATATTGCATGGCTGTACTATCGGCAACAACTGTTTAATTGGCATGGGTGCTATTGTGATGGACGGCGTTATAGTTGAAGACCACGTGGTGATTGGCGCAGGTAGCTTAGTACCTCCTGGGAAAATACTAGAAAGCGGTTATCTTTACGTTGGTTCTCCTGCCAAAAAAGCACGCCCTTTAAACGAACAGGAAGAGAACTTTCTAAGTTATTCGCCTCAAAAATATGTGCAATTGAAAGACGCTTACAAAAAAGAAAGTTAGGTTTAAGCAGTTTCAATTACTTTAACTATACTTACCTACATACTATTGGCAGGATACTATTTGTGAATCAATTTGCCTTTGCCCGACAAGCTATTTTGAATCGTGATTTAAAAATCTTTGGTTACGAGCTTCTCTATAGAAATACGGACCAAACTAATAACAGTCCTCCCATAACCTCAGACGTTCTTGCATCGGCTCTTTTAGATTTAGGTCTGAAGAGCACAACTAACGACCTACCTGCATTTGTTAATATGTCTTACGACGATTTAACCAATGACACTCTCTCTGCGCTGCCTAAAGATGGGCTTATCTTAGAAATACTTGAAGACATCACGCCTAGCACTGAGCTCAACCATCATATACAGCAGTTATCAAACGAAGGGTTTACATTTGCGCTGGACGATTTCGTATATACGCCTGAGTGGGACACATTAATCGAATTAGCCAGCATTATTAAATTTGATTTAACCGTTACAAGCTTTGAGGAAAACAAGGCCCTCATTAATAAACTAAAAAACAAAAACATCACTTTCTTAGCGGAAAAAGTCGAAACATACGAAGAGTATCAACAGTATCTCGACATTGGTTGTGACTTATTTCAGGGGTTCTTTTTCTGTAAACCAGAAATAATAAAAGGCGCTTCTGCTTCAGCAAACTCACCGGCTAAAATAAAACTTATTGCAGGAGTTAACCAGCCAGACATATCCATCGATTCATTAGTCAGTGCTGTTGAGCAAGATCCAAACTTAACTCTCCTGCTACTCAAGTATCTAAACTCCGCTCAATTTTCCTTCCCAAACCCTGTCGAAAAAATCAAACAAGCCGTCGTTGTTTTAGGCATAAATGGAATGAAGAGATGGGTTACTTTACTTTCCCTGCGCAGCTACTCATCAAAGCCCACCGAACTAATGCGAACCGCTTTAGTCAGAGCAAAGCTGGCAGAACTTATTGCCATTAAAATGAAACATACGAACCCGGACAGTTATTTTCTGGCAGGGCTTTTGTCGACGATAGATGCATTCACCAATGAAAGCATAACAAGCACCATTTCAAGTATGAACTTAGATCCCAGTATCAATGATGCTTTAATCTATGGCAAAGGCGAAATGGGCGCTACTCTAACTAGCATTACCCAGCATGAAAAAAATTTAGACTCTGCTCACGCTAATGAAATCGCAAGTAATTATCCAGCTGCATGCATCTGGGCAGACGAAATCATGCAATCTTTTTAAGACGAACTAGCTTCTCAACGTCCGTCTAATAACTGGCGTATTTGGCATAACGTTTCTCCATAAATGGAAGGCATGAGCCGCTTGCTCTACCAACATACCTAAGCCATCAACCGATACCGACGCACCATGCTGCTCGCCCCATTTAACAAAAGCGGTTGGTTCTTGGCTATACGCTAAATCGTAACAAATGCCTTGGGGAGCTAATAAGCCAGCGGCTAACGGTGGCAACTCACCCGTTAAACTGGCCGATGTTGCATTAATAATCATATCGAACTGTTTGCCAGCTAAGTCGTCGTAACTAGTAGCAACTATTTTACCCAGCGGGGCAAATAGCGATTCCATCGTTTGCGCCTTTGAAATTGTCCGATTAGCCAAATATAGTTCCGTAGGCTTTGCACTAAGTAACGGGCCTAAAATTCCGCGCGATGCACCACCAGCGCCCAATACCAAGATTCGTTTGCCTGCTAAGTCCAAGCCTAAGTTTTCACATAAATCACTCAACAAGCCGACCCCATCCGTGTTATCACCTAGTAACGTACCGTCATCCATAAGTTTTATGGTGTTTACGGCTCCGCTAAACTTCGCACGCTCAGTTAATTGATCCACTTTTGCAYATGCCAGCTCTTTTAATGGAACCGTACAATTCAAACCCTTACCGCCTTCTTTAAAGAAGTTTGCCAGCGTTTCATCAAAGTCTTCGGGTTTAACTTCTATAGCACTATAGCTGAGCTCTTGGCGAGTTTGCTCTGCAAATTGCTGGTGAATTAAAGGCGACTTACTGTGTCCAATCGGGAACCCAAATACTGCGTAGCGATCCATCATTATTTTTCTTCTTTAAGCCAACGCGCAACGTCTTCGGCAAAATACGTTAAAACGCCATCTGCGCCGGCTCGTTTAAACGCTAGTAGTGACTCAAGCACCGTTGACTTTTCATCCAACCAACCATTTTGTGCCGCTGCTTTTAA
>JAESRY010000184.1 GCA_016764415.1 Cycloclasticus sp.
CCCAATAGTCGGGCGACCAACTGTTTTGTACGGTTCTAAAACAACGCTCTGGATGCGGCATCATAATTGTAAAGCGACCATCATCAGTGGTTAAGCCGGTAACCCCTTCAGCAGAACCATTCGGGTTGAATGGGAATTGTTCTGTTACTTTGCCAACATGGTCAATATAACGTAATGCCACATGGCCTTTTTCAGTGTCACTAGTATATTCAGTTCGCCCTTCGCCGTGCGCTACTGCAACAGGCATTTGTGAGCCTTCCATACCTGCTAATAAAATGGAGGGGGAGTGTTGAATTTCTACCATCGCAACACGCGCTTCAAACTGTTCAGACTCATTTCTTACGAAGTGAGGCCATGCTTGCGCACCAGGAATAAGCTCTCGCAAATTCGATAACATTTGGCAACCATTACACACACCTAAACCAAAGGTATCCGTGCGATTAAAGAAATCACTGAATGTTGTTCGTGCTTGCTCATTGAACAAAATAGATTTCGCCCAGCCTTCGCCCGCGCCCAATACGTCGCCATAGGAGAAGCCGCCACAGGCCGCTAACCCGACAAATTCTGACAGGTTTTTTTGTCCGGAAATTAATTCGCTCATGTGAATATCGACCGATTCAAAACCGGCTTTATCAAACGCTGCCGCCATCTCAACATGCCCGTTAACACCTTGTTCACGTAAAATAGCGACTTTTGGACGGTTTTTACCGCTTATTAACGACTCAACAATGTTTTCTCTCGTGTCAAAGCTAAGGTTTGCAAACAAGCCTTCATCACTATTATTCTTTATTCGGTCGAACTCTTGCTGCGCACAATCGGGATTATCTCGAAGTGATTGAAGTCTAAACGAGGTTTCAGACCACGCTTGCTGCAAGTCTTCACGCGATTCTTCCAGTATGGTTTTACCCGACTGCGTAACCACAATACGTTGGAATGTATACGCCGTACCAATCACCGACACACAATCAGCTAGCCCTTGTGAATTAAATGCTTCAATAACAAATGCTTCATTTTCCGCACTGACTTGTACTACCGCACCTAACTCTTCATTAAAGAAAGTCGTTAGTGCATCCCCTTTAATATCAATCATTGCGCCACAACGACCAGCAAATGTCATTTCGCATAAAGTAGCCCATAAGCCGCCGTCTGAACGATCATGGTAAGCCATCAGCTTACCCTCTTCATTTAGCTGCTGAATGGTATTGAAGAACGCTTTGAATTGCTCTGCATCGTCTAAATCGGGCGCATCATCACCCAGCATTTGCTTAGTTTGCGCTAATACAGACCCACCCATACGGTGTTGACCTTTGCTAAGATCAATCAAAATCAAACTGTTGTCCACGTCTGATACAAGCTCTGGTGTTAGTGTTTTTCGCACGTCTTTAACCGGTGAAAATGCGGTAATAATCAGCGACAACGGAGAACTAACTATTTTTTTATTGCCATTTTCTTTCCACGCCATTTTCATTGACATGGAGTCTTTGCCTACAGGAATAGCCAAACCTAACGCCGGACACAGTTCCATACCCACTGTTTGCACGGTATCAAATAAAGAAGCATCTTCACCTGCTTCACCGCAAGCGGCCATCCAATTTGCAGATAAGCACACTTCGTCCAAACTTTTAATATTGGATGCTGCAAGGTTAGTTAACGCCTCGCCTATCGCCATTCTGCCAGAAACAGGGCCATCAATTAGCGCCAGCGGTGTGCGCTCACCTAATGACACGGCTTCGCCTGTGTAGTGATTAAAACCACTGCTGGTTACCGCCACATCAGCCACGGGGATTTGCCAAGGGCCGACCATTTGATCACGCGCTACCAAACCGGTTACGGAACGATCACCAATGTGAATAAGGAACGATTTATCACCAACGGCTGGAAAGCGTAAGACTTGGTAAGCGGCTTCTTTTAACGTAAAGGCGCTTTCATCAAATGCTGGAACATTACGCTCAACATGCTCAACCGAGCGTTCCATTTTCGGTGCTTTACCAAATAACAGAGACATCGGTAAATCAATCGGCTGATTGCTAAATAACTTGTCATTTAGCACCAGCTGTTCTTCCTCCGTTGCCTCACCAATATGCGCATACAAACAACGTTCACGTGCACACATCGCTTTAAACTCGTCTAAACGATCGACTTTTAACGCAATAACGTAACGCTCTTGTGATTCGTTACACCAAATTTGCATCGGCGATAAACTGCTGTCTGCACATAAAATATCACGCAATTCAAAACGACCACCTAAGTCACAATCGTGAATAATTTCAGGCACCGCATTGGATAAACCGCCAGCACCCACATCATGAATTGAAATAACGGGCGTGTTATCACCCATCGCATTACACGCATCTATCACCTCTTGGCAACGACGCTGCATTTCTGGATTCTCTCGCTGTACAGAAGCAAAATCTAAATCTTCCGAACCTTCGCTAGATGTTTGCGACGAAGCTGCTCCGCCACCGAGGCCAATCAACATCGCTGGGCCACCCAATATAATAATTGGCGAACCCGGTTCTATTTTTTGTTTCAACGCGTGCATTGGGCGAACAGAACCCACACCACCAGCCAACATAATAGGCTTGTGATAGCCTCTTGCTTTTTCGTTATTTGTATCCGGTACATGTTGTTCAAACGTACGGAAATAGCCGGTTAAATTGGGCCGACCAAACTCATTGTTAAACGCCGCGCCACCTAATGGGCCTTCTAACATAATATCTAACGCTGACGCGATACGATCAGGCTTGCCAATAGATTGTTCCCACGGCTGTGCAAAATCAGGGATATTCAAATGCGACACGGTAAAGCCGGTTAAACCCGCTTTTGTACGCGAACCTCTGCCTGTTGCACCTTCATCACGAATTTCACCACCCGAACCTGTTGCTGCACCTGGGTAAGGTGAGATGGCGGTTGGATGATTATGCGTTTCAACCTTCATTAAATACGGTACGTGTTCTTCAACAAAATGGTACGAACGGCTTTCTGGATCACGAATCAACACATCCGCATCGCTGCCTTGCGCTACAGCCGCATTGTCACTGTATTTAGAAATAATGCCTTTCGGGCTCAGCTTCGCTGTGTTTTTGATCATGCCGAACAAGGTTTCATCTTGTTGTTCGCCATCTACCTGCCAGTCTGCATTGAAGATTTTATGTCGGCAATGCTCGGAGTTTGCCTGCGCAAACATCATCAATTCGATGTCATTTGGATTTCTATCTAACGCCTTGAAGTTATCAAACAAGTAGTCAATCTCATCTGCTGACAACGCCAAACCCATGGTTTTATTGGCGGCTTCTAAGGCTTTTGTTCCTTCGCCTAATATATCAACAAATTCCAGTAAACCCGGCTCAGCATGAACAAACATATCGYCCGGTTGCTGACCATTAAACAATACACGTTCTGTCATACGGTCATGCAAYAGKTCTGCAACTTGTATTAACTGCTGCTCATTCAGCTTACCTTGCACATAATAAGCAATGCCTCGTTCAAGCCGTTTAATTTGAGTTAAGCCACAATGCTGCGCAATATCCGTTGCTTTACTTGACCAAGGCGACAACGTACTCGCTCTAGGCACAACCAATAAACGCGTTCCAATATGTTCAATACCGTCACTTTTCGGGCCATACGTTAAAACGCGTTTAAGCTTATCTAAATCACCGTCAGATAATGCATTTTCTGCATCGGCAAAATGAATAAATTCCGCACTGATATCTGTAACAGCCGGAATTAATGTTGAAATTTTCTTTAATAAGCGTTGTTGACGAAACGTGGATAACGCTGAACTACCGAT
This sequence comes from Cycloclasticus sp., assembly GCA_016764415.1. GTDB lineage: Bacteria > Pseudomonadota > Gammaproteobacteria > Methylococcales > Cycloclasticaceae > Cycloclasticus. Next base: position 3,791 of record JAESRY010000184.1, read on the forward strand.
TAACTCAAGCATGAAGCATCTCTTTACTTAAAATATTTTATTGTTTTCTTAAACTGAACAATTAGGCCAATCAATTCTGTTTTACAGAACACCAATCCAGCCCTTGCTCTTGATCAATCACTTGCAACCACGCCCGATCACACTGAATAGCCGCACTAACGCTATCTAAAACAAGGTCGTGACTGTTGTTCTTTTCACTAACATGCGCCAGCACCAAGTGTTGTAAATTATCTGTGTTCAAACGCTGCAATAAACCAATGGCTTGTTGATTATCCAAATGCCCCCAATCTCCCATCACACGACGTTTTAATGACTCTGGGTACACGCTATTTAACAGCATATCCCTGTCATAATTGCATTCAAGTAATAACGCATCACAGTCTGTTAGCGCGTCAACCATATGCTGCGTAACAGATCCAGTGTCGGTCATTAAGGCAAATTTTAGCTCGTTCGATTTAAATGCAAACTGGGTTGGCTCGCGTGCATCATGCGGAACGGGAATCGGCTCAACAATAAAGTCACCCACATTAAACGATTGGTGGCTATTAAAGCTGTTAATTGAATCAAGCTTCTTTATCATTTTGCTTGTGCCGTGGCTTGCCCAAACTGGAATATCGTAGCGTTTAGCAAAGCGGGCAACTCCGCATACGTGGTCACTGTGTTCATGCGTTACTAAAATCGCGTCAATATCTGTTGCTACTACGCCCAGCCTTTGCAGGCGTTTATCCGTTTCTTTAATTGAGAAACCGTTATCCACCATCAGCAATGTGTCGCCATGTTGAACTAGCGTTGAATTTCCTTTGCTACCACTGCCTAAAGAGGCAAATTTCACGAACCTAACTTGCCCATCAATTCAATCAACAATTTTGATGTCACATCATTATTGACACTGTCTTCATTTTTATCCAATACGCGTAATGCCACGCCACTATCTATATGATCCAACGAAACTATGTAGATAGTTTTTTCAGCCTTTTTCCAAAAAGTAAGGCTTGAAATCATGTTGCTAGAACCCGTGTCTTCAGCAAGGTTTATATAGAATTTACTGTTCTGACGGTTTTTATCGTCAATATCGTAGCCCAACGTTTCAAGTGCGCTATTTGTTTTACGCCACGTATTACGAAGACTATCCCTGATTAATAAATAGCTATCATTGCCATCCTTCATCAGTTCAACACTAAGCTGCTCGTCGCTCAATGGCGTTGTTTGAACTACCGTTTCTTGTTGGCGCACAGGCTCCGCACGCTTAACTTGCCCAGCGTACTCATCTCTAGTTGATCCGCTTGATAGCTCCGGCGGCATTTCTAACGAAGGTAATTCATGGGCTTTTTTATATTCTTCTTTTTGGTCTATGAAAACCCCATCAACCGACGGCAAAATACTGCAGGCACTCAACGTAAACGTTAAAAAAGCTGCTGGAATTAACTTCGTCACTAACTGTTTATTCATTTCTATTACCCTTTAATTTTATTTGGCGGCCAACATCGCTTCTTTAACGACGCCTTCACACTCAGTGTTAAGCCATGTCATCGGCAAGCGAATGCCTTTTTCAATAAGCCCTAGTTGATTAACTGCCCACTTAACAGGAATCGGGCTTGATTCGATAAATAAATCGCGGTGAAGCGGCTGTAATGTTGCGTCTATGGCTTTCGCGCCCGCACTATCACCAGCCAATGCTTTTGCGCACACTTCATGGTTTTTAGCTGGCGCCACATTGCCTGTCACCGTAATTGAGCCTTTTGCGCCCAATAGAATGAGTTTACAAGCAGTTGCATCATCACCTGAGTACACCGAGAAGTTATCGTCCGACAACTTGATTAATGCTTTACCTACTTCCAAGTCGCCAGTCGCATCTTTCACGCCCACGATGTTAGGAACATCTTTTAATTTTGCCACCGTTTCTGGCAACATATTGCAGGCGGTACGGCCCGGCACATTATATAAAATTTGTGGAATATCTACCGCTTCAGCAATGGCTTTATAGTGCAAAACCAATCCCTCTTGAGTAGGCTTGTTGTAGTAAGGCGTTACCAGAAGACAGGCGTTTGCTCCAGCATCAGCTGCGCAGCGTGTTAAATCAATGGCTTCTGATGTTGAATTTGCACCCGTACCGGCTATCACTGGAATACGCCCTGCCACCATTTCAACCACTAGGCGAATGACGTGGCAATGCTCTTTTTCATTAAGCGTTGCAGATTCCCCCGTCGTTCCCATTGCAACAATCCCATCAGTCCCTTGCTCTACATGAAACTCCACCAGCTTTCGCAAACTCACTTCGTCTAGTGAACCGTCCTCATGCATGGGGGTAACGAGCGCAACAATACTGCCTTGAAACATAGTTGAATCCAATTAATCTTAAAAAATTATTTGCTAACGGGCCACTTGCCTGTAGCTATGTAAGCCGCATATTATACATATATAGACAGCAGATCTAAAAACCTGCTGTACATAATTTTTTATATAATAAAGCCGAATGAATTGGGGCTCTTTCCAATTCAATGAGACTTATGCCCTTTGGGTATAAAGCCGAATGAGTTGGGGCTTTTTCCAACTCAATAAGACTTACGCCCTTTGGGTGTAAATTCACTTCAAGGGACCATACAAAATGAGTAGCATTCAACTAAATCGAACAGTACCGGACTTTACTTGCGCAACCACGTCTAATGAAGCCATAACGCTATCTAGCCTTAAAGGTAAAAATATTGTGATTTATTTTTACCCGAAAGATAACACCCCTGGTTGCACACAAGAAGGGCAAGACTTTCGTGATCAATATGCAGATTTTCAAGCCGTCAATACTGAAATTTTTGGCGTGTCTCGTGATTCTGTTCGCGTACATAACGGGTTTAAAGCTAAATATGATTTCCCATTCGACCTTATCAGCGACCCCGATGAGGCCGTATGCAAATTATTTGACGTTATTAAATTGAAAAAGCTTTACGGCAAAGAACACATGGGGATTGAACGCAGCACCTTTATCATCAATCAAGACGGTACATTGGTAAATGAATGGAGAAAAGTGAAGGTAAAAGGCCATGTTGACGAAGTGTTAGCGGCCATTCAATCTTTATAATGTAATGCGCCCTTGTGCGTTAACCCACATATAGCGGCTAAGTAGACGGGCGACATTTACCGCGCTGGTAAGTGTCGCCGTTTTTAAAACCTAAACAGCGGCACCACTTTTTTTA
>JAESRY010000120.1 GCA_016764415.1 Cycloclasticus sp.
TTCAAGATAAAATTAGCGTGCTTTTCTGATACCTGTGCAGCGCCAATTTGATAGCCTTTCAAACCACTCACTTCAATCAATCTAGCGGCGTGGTCACCTTCAGGATTTTTAAATACTGAGCCACCACTTGGCATATTGGTGGGTTGTGTCTGAGCACGTTTTGCGAGTAATTGACGTATTTTTTCGCGACTTTCTCCGCCTCGTGGAATCGTTAAATAACACGCAACGAACCATTCGTCTTTCGCAACAGATACTGAACGATAGCCAATATTAAAGTCGCTCGCATCACGTTCCAATAATTCACCCTTTCTATTGAGCATCAAAACGTTGCTGACCAAACCCCAAGTCTCGCCACCAAACGCGCCTGCATTCATTGCCAACGCACCACCCATCGTGCCGGGAATGCCCGCTAAAAACTCTGCGCCGGAAAAACCATGTTGAGCCGCTAATTTTGCAACAAGCGCACATGGCACACCCGCCTCAACATACAATTGCTTACTCTCAGTTAGCTCCATCTGCTTCAAACAACCGCGCGTGTAGATGACTGAACCGCGTATACCGCCGTCACGAATTAATACATTGCTACCCAAGCCCAGCCATAAAACGGCCTCATCGGCAGGCAGGGCTTGCAAATAATTCTGCGCATCTTTAATACTACTGGGTTTATACAGGCGCTCAGCAACACCACCAACACGCCATGAGGTATAGCGAGCCAACGGCTCCCTTTCCATCAATTGCCCTGTTAGTTGATTGGCTTGTTGTTTCATTGCGCTGATCATTCCCGTTATGTCGACTCTTGATCGTCAAACATACTATTTAACTGCTCTTCTAACTTGGCAGACGCTACGCCAATATCACCCGCACCAGACGTGAGCACAATGTCGCCCGGTTGCAGAACATCCTTCAAAACGTGCGGTAATTGCTCAATATCTTTTACAAAAATAGGGATCAATTTACCTCGTTGCCTAATCGCTTTACTCAACGCGGGTCCATCTGATCCTGCCATCGCTTGTTCACCAGCGGCAAACACATCAAGCAACACCAATACATCAACTTCATTTAATACTTCAACAAAGTCTTCAAATAAATCATGTGTTCTAGAATATCGGTGCGGTTGAAAGGCGAGAACCAACCTTTTTTCTGGCCAGCCTTCTCGTACTGCATTAATGGTCGCTATCACCTCGCGCGGATGATGACCGTAATCATCAACCAATAATGCTGAGCCGTTTGCTAATTTAATATTGCCATTTACTTGGAAGCGGCGACCTATGCCTTTAAATTGATTCAAACCTGACGCTATCGCTTCATCCGAGACACCTAGTTCACTAGCGACTGCAATTGCTGCCAATGCATTCAACACATTGTGCTTACCTGGCATATTTAGCGTTAACGCCAACGTGCTTTCTTTCCCCAAACGCTTTAAGTTGAAGTGCGTCCGAAAACCTTCTTGTTTAATGTCCAGCGCTTGAAAATCCGCAGCGCGCTCTATGCCGTAACTTAAAACCGGTTTACCAATGGTAGGCACCAATTCACGTATATTCTCGTCATCAACACACATCACAGCTAAACCATAAAAAGGTAATTGATGTAAAAATGAAGCGAAGGCATCTTTAACTTGTTGAAACTCACCGCCATAGGTACTCATATGGTCTTCGTCAATATTTGTAACAACGGCAATCATTGGTTGCAAGTGTAAAAATGACGCATCACTTTCATCTGCTTCTGCCACAAGATAATGGCTCTCACCCAACTTCGCGTTTGTACCCGCGCTATTTAATAAACCACCGATAACAAATGTGGGGTCTAGATCACCTTCTGTCATCAAGGCCGCTAACAAACTGGTGGTGGTTGTTTTGCCATGCGTTCCGGCAATCGCAATACCAAATCGAAAACGCATCAACTCCGCGAGCATTTCCGCACGTGGGATAACAGGTATTCTCAATTCGTGCGCGGCAACCACTTCAACATTCTTTTTTTGGACCGCCGTTGATGTAACGACCACATCACACGTCGCTATATTCTTCGCATCGTGCCCTATGTAGACTACTGCTCCTTGATCAACCAAGCGCTTCGTCACTTTGCTTTCGCGCATATCCGAGCCAGATACTTCATAACCCAAATTGATAAGCACTTCCGCAATTCCACTCATTCCCGCACCACCAATACCGATAAAGTGTATTTTCCTGAGTTTGCCAAACCCAAGGTGCGCCGAGTAATGCTTATGTGTATCGGGCATCATAACGCCACTTCCAAACAAGCATTTGCAACCAACTCGGTTGCTTCAGGTTTAGCTAATGCACGGGCTTTGGCACCCATTGCACGCAAACTTTCCATATTGCCCAACAACTCCTTAATAGCGCTGGTTAAACGTTGCGGCGTTAAGCTTGATTGTGGAATCAACACCGCAGCCCCATCATCCGACAGATACTGTGCGTTTTTTGTTTGGTGGTCATCAATCGCGTGTGGCAGCGGTATTAAAATAGAGGGTAGCCCCATCACCGCTAATTCTGAAATAGTCATTGCGCCGGCTCTGCAAATAACGATATCAGCCCATTGATACACTTGTTTCATATCATCAATAAAGGGGCGAATATCTGCTTTAACATCCATTGTTTCGTAAGCCGCTGTTGCCGTTCCAATGGTCACCTTACCGGCTTGATGAATCACATTAATATTTAATTCTTGCTGCAAGTCTTTAAGCGCCTGCGGCACTACTTGATTCAATATCGATGCACCTAAACTTCCGCCAACCACCAGTACATTCGCCGCTGTATTTTGTCTTTCATGCGTTTCGCTCAGTAACTCTTTACGCACTGGGTTACCGGTAAATTCAGCCTGGCTATTTTTAGCAAAACTATTCGGAAATGCTTCCAGTACCCTTTGTGCAATATTTTTCAATAAACGGTTTGTAGTGCCTGGCACGCGGTTTTGCTCATGAATAACCAATGGCTTGCCGTGGAACTTACTCATCACTCCGCCGGGGCCTGAAGCAAAACCACCTAGACCAAGAACCACATCGGGTTGACGTTTTCGAATAATGGTTGATGCTTGAGAACACGCCTTTATCAACATAAAGGGAGCTAATAACAAGCTTAATAAGCCCTTGCCGCGCAAGCCAGAAACACTTAACCAATCAATATCAAACCCTGCCTCTGGCACAACACGCGCTTCTATACCTTTGCGCGTACCTAACCAGCTAACGTAATGGCCCGCATCACGTAAATATTCTGCCACAGCTAACGCCGGGAACACGTGTCCGCCAGTTCCGCCCGCCATAATCATTATGCGTATTGCCATGGTGACCTCCCTTTCAGTTGGCGCTGTAAATCCAACTGGGTCTCGTGGTGAATACGGCTCAACAAGCCAATCACACCACACATCACAATCATGCTACTGCCGCCATAACTCATCAACGGCAGGGTCAAGCCTTTAGTAGGTAGCGCGCCCATATTAACCGCGATATTCACAAACGATTGAAGCCCCAACCAAACACCTAAGCCATAGGCCAATAAAGAATAAAATCGTAAATTTAAACGTTCCGCAGCCTTACCCATTTGAAATGCTCGCCAAATAAGTAGGCCAAATAGGACGATAACAGTGCATGAACCTACAAAACCAAGCTCTTCTCCTAATACAGCGAAGATAAAGTCGGTGTGCGCTTCTGGAAGATAAAATAATTTTTGAATACTACCGCCCAGACCCACACCAAACCATTCACCGCGACCCATCGCAATCAATGATTGAACCAACTGAAAACCCGAGCCTAAATGATCAGCCCAAGGGTCCATAAAAGCGGTAACCCGCTCCATTCTGTATGCCGACGATGCAATAGCAACAACGCCCAAACCAATACCCATCACAACCAGTGCAGCAAATTCAATCAATCGAGCGCCACCTAAAAACATCATGCATACAACGCTGAAACCAATAACAAAACTAGCGCCAAAATCAGGTTCCGCTAACAATAAACCAAACACAATTCCCAACGGTATAATCGGGCGAATAACACCTTTGATGGATTCTCTAACATCGTTCACATGCCGTGTTAAAAAACCCGCCATGTATAAAATACAAATCAACTTCACCAGTTCCGACACTTGAACACGTGCAATGCCCAAATTTATCCAACGGTAACTGCCGTTCACTTTCACGCCAATACCTGGGATAAACACCAATACAAGTAAACCAATAGCAAGCAAAATTAGGCTAGGGCCACTTTGCTCCCAAACTTTTAACGGTATAGTCGCCATCAATAAAGCGATGAATCCACCGATTAAAATATGCACTGCCTGACGAATCGGGTAATGCAAAATATCGTTGTATACCCGATCACCCAAATGCAAGGAGGCCGAAACCACCATCACATAGCCAATCGATAGCAAACTCAAGGCAGCAAACAACATCCATCCATCTAAATAATAGCGGCCACGCCTAGGCGTAAATTTTGAATCAGCGACGTTTGGCATCATCGTACTCATGCTGGAARCGCCWCAACCGCGGCAATAAATCGTTCGCCACGTTGCTGATAATTTTTGAATTGATCCAATGACGCACACGCTGGTGACAAAAGCACCGTATCGCCGATAACTGCCCGACTTGCCGCTAATTCAACCGCCGCTTCTATATCCATCACTAATTCATATGGCGTTGATTTGACCGCTTCTTTTCTGAAACGCTCTGCATCTTGACCCATCAATATAATCAGCGATACGTTTTCTTTAATGGCATCAGCCAACATACTAAAATCAGCACCTTTTCCATCACCACCGGCGATAAGAATAATCGGTGCATCCAAGCCATTCAATGCTGCCAAACATGCGCCTGGGTTTGTTGCTTTTGAATCATTAACCCACGTGACGCCTTGTTTTTCTGCCACCCACTGCGTTCTGTGAGCCAAGCCCGAAAATTCATTTAACGCAGCTTTTTGTGCATCTTTAGGAATAGCCAGGGCGTCCGCCATTGCCATTGCGGTTAATGCATTTTGAATGTTATGCGTACCTTTGATTTTTAGCGCTGATACAGGCATCAATGCATCATTACCTTTTGATAAGTAATCTGCGCCATTCACTTGAACCAATCCATAATCACCTAGCTTAGGTTGATCAAGACCAAACGATATCGCCTTACGACTAGAGGGCAAACTAACTGCATTCACAGCCTCATCTTGACGATTTAAAATCGCCACACCCTGGCCAAAAAATATACGCTCTTTCGCAGCCACATACGCTGACATACTGGAATAGCGATCCATATGGTCGTCACTAATATTTAATAGCGTCACAACGTCTGCCTTTAGCTGAGAAGTGCGTTCAAGCTGAAAGCTAGACAGTTCTAACACATATAAATCAGCTGTTTTGTCTGTTAATAATTCAAGCGCTGGCGTACCCAAGTTACCACCCACTCTCACGTCCATGCCCGCTTGATAAGCCATTTCACCCAACAAGGTTGTCACTGTGCTTTTACCGTTTGAACCTGTAATGCCAGCGATGGGCGCATCCGCGCACACTGAAAATACATCAATATCACCAAAAACGGGAACGCCACGATCAGCCGCTGCCTGAATTTCTTTTTCATCTAAACTAACGCCAGGGCTAACGATAATGTGCGTTGCCGCTTCAAATACATCTTGATTAAAGCCTCCAAGAAACACAGCAACATCACGGCAGTCATTTTCAACAGTTTCCAAACACGGCGGTTTATCGCGGCTATCAACCACCGCCACTTCGATACCGTTTTGTTGTAAAAATTTAATCACCGATAAACCCGTCGCGCCCAAGCCGACAACAAGCACACGCACACCATCTTGATTAAGCCCCAAACGAGCTAAACCTTCACGATAGTGGTATGAGATATTTTGCATCAGCGCTTCCATTACCTTAGCTTCAATGTAGATAAGCCGATTAGCACCAAGATAAAGGTGATAATCCAAAATCGAACGATAATTCTTGGCTCAGGCCATCCCTTTAACTCAAAGTGATGATGAATAGGCGCCATTCTAAAAATACGTTTCCCCGTTAATTTGAATGAAACGACCTGCATGATCACCGATACTGTTTCCATCACGAAAACGCCGCCCATAATCATCAGCACAAGTTCTTGGCGAACCAGCACCGCTAAAATTCCCAAGGCCGCCCCTAATGCCAATGCTCCAACATCACCCATAAAAACCATAGCTGGGTACGCGTTAAACCATAAGAAACCGAGCCCCGCCCCGACGATTGCACCACAGAAAACAACCAATTCACCCGTGCCTCGTAGGTGTGGAATAGACAGGTATTGAGCAAATTGAACGTTGCCAGATAAGTATGCAAAAACACCTAACGCACCAGCGACCAAGACCGTTGGCATAATCGCTAAGCCATCCAATCCGTCCGTCAGATTAACCGCATTACTTGTACCGACAATCACGAAGTAAGTTAACGGAATAAAGAACCAACCCAGTTGTATACTCACGTCTTTAAAAAATGGTATGAACAGTGTCGTTTCTTGTGGTGACGTTGCGGTATAAAACAAAAACAAAGCCGCGCCTAAAGCAATGATTGATTGCCCCAAATATTTCTTTCCTGCAGACAAGCCCTTCGGATTTTGTAAAGCAACCTTTTTATAATCGTCAATAAAGCCAATCACACCTGTCAGCATCGTCACCAATAACACCACCCACACATAACGATTTGAAAGGTCTGCCCATAGCAATGTACTTAAACCAATCGCGACCAAAATCAATGCGCCACCCATTGTTGGCGTACCTGCTTTACTGAAGTGTGATTCCGGTCCGTCATCGCGAATGGCTTGACCAATTTTATGGTACGTTAAGCGGCGTATCATCGCTGGGCCAACAAGAAAGGCAATGAACAAGGCCGTCAACGACGCCAAAATTGAGCGCATGGTTAAGTATTGGAATACTCTAAATCCACTGTGGTATTCAGATAACCACTCAGCCAGTATTAACAGCATGTAGCACCTTCTTTATTAGTCA
>JAESRY010000035.1 GCA_016764415.1 Cycloclasticus sp.
GAAGTAAATTAATTATTGATTTAAAAGATATATCAAATAACATTAAATCAATGGCAATATTAGATATTAAAGCTTTTAAAGAAGTTAATGATTTTATGAAGAGCATAAAAAAACCTGCAGAAAATATGCAGGTCTTTATGTATTGGTACGAGGGTAAGCACCAATATTTCATTTTAAAACAACAGGTTGATATACCAATGGCGTAAAACAGCCTAACGCTTAAACCGTTTTTTCAATAAAATTAATTACAATTACCGCCAAACGAATAACGATAGACCACTATCTCCTCACCWGTGCCGATTATTCTAATGCCGCTGAAGTCGTTTTTATGGTCATTCCAGTAACTGCTAATAGCGCCACATAAATTCTTTGCTTTGGATTTCTCTGTCCTGTCTAGCACGGTTAATACATCTATGTAGCGCTTAGTATCTGTTTGGCTTATGCGAATTTCATCTATGTCGATATACCAACTGGCTGTGTAGCCTGGTACAGCGAAGTTTCTTTTCATGTATGCAGATATTTCAGCGGCTTCGGTGTTGTTTTTTAGGGTGTCTATGGGGGGTTTAGATGACCCGCTGGACAAGTAAAAAATTAAAAGTAGCGGCCAAATAATGATGTTTGCCAAAATCATCTTGTTTAGTGCTGATTTGTTTTTAATGACTGGCTTATTTCTCTTGCTTTGAAGCGCCTCTTGTCGCTTGATCTCGTTTAGTTTTTCGAAGTCAACTTTGTCATTACCAGATGTGGCGTAAGGTGTCTTTTTGGGCTTAATCTGTGGTAAAAAAGTTTTTTCTGGCTGCACATCAATGTAATCGCTATACTCTAAAATCACTTCATTGCAATCTTCGGTTGTTAACTGGTCATCGAATACAGTTTCTAAATATGTGCCGCAATAGTAACCATCATTTAGCGCACTTAGGCAGCGCTCATTAGGCACTGGCATATTTTTAATATTATGCTTATTTACTTGGAATATTTTTCCGACTAGCTTTTGACACACAGCGCATGTGTGATGACCAGAGCGTATTTTAAAGTGATTTGCGTCTGGATGATTCATAGCTGAGACCATGGTAGACGTTGTCATCGATTCTACTGTCGCATATTGGCGTAATAGGTTGTTTTTTTGCACTGATTCATTATAAAAAGTGTCCGTTTCTTCTTGTGCGGTGGATGCCTCATCGTAGGTCATTAGCCTTTTTTGTGAATTATCCAGAGTCCTTTTTATGTAGATTGTTTCACCGCATGCCTTGCAGCGATATTGCCGTGTTGCTGACTTGCTTCTTTCGTCACCACAATAAGGGCATTTTGTTTCTACGTTCGCCTTAGTTAATCCGTAAGCTTCCATCCGTGTGCTTCCTTATATTTAATAACTTATTTTTTTAGTCTAATCTTTAAACGTTTAAGCACCTTTTTACCAAAATCCAACACTTCATTTTTTCAACCTTTCTAGGTTTCGCCATAAATAGAACGCCTTATTTATATTGGCGTAAAAATGGAGTAAATGAAAGTGATTTAATGGGGGGTTAATGCAGTGACTAAAAAGAAGAAGGGGAGTGCAGAAGGATTTACAAGCCCTGTAGAAAAGGGCATTGCGGCTAGATAATGGCTAATACTTAAAGTTAATTGGTACGAGGGCCGGAACCGCTAAACACGCTGTAAGTACTGATACATAAGGATTCATGATTTTTAAATATCGAAAGCACCCCCACTTGATCGTTGCTTTGTTGGGGCATGACCGGATAAATGTATTTAATGTTTGAATTAGTTAAACTAGGCCGTGAAAATAATTTCTGTTAACAAGCTTGGTTAGACATGGAACTTGACCCAACAAAGGAAAACCTCCTTTTAAGTGAGGCCCTTCAATTCGCACGTAAAAATAAAAAGCGAATTGCTAAGGAATTAACTGATATAAGACTATACCCGCCTGAAGAAGGCCCCGTATCTGTTTTTATGGCGGGTTCACCTGGTGCTGGTAAAACTGAGACATCTATCCAATTAATTAAAAATGCGAGCGCTTCAACAAGCGAAAACTTAAAAGTACTAAGAATAGATGCGGATGAATTAAGAACAAGGTTTGAAGGATATGACGGTTGCAATTCAAGCTTATTTCAAGCGCCGGTATCCATTCTCGTTGAGAAGATACATGATTTTGCACTAAAGAACTCTCAAAGCTTTGTCTTAGACGGTACACTTTCTAACTATGAAATAGCAAAATCTAATATCGAGCGTTCTTTAAATAAAGGCCGTGTTATTTTAATTATTTATGTCTATCAAGACCCTAAACAAGCATGGGCTTTTGTAAAAGCACGAGAAAAAATAGAAGGTAGAAAAGTAACGTTGGATACATTTATTACGCAATACTTTACAGCTAGGCATGTGGTTAACAAAATTAAAAAGGTATTCAAAAAATCCGTTAAAGTTGATTTGTTGTTAAAAAATATAGATGGGTCAGATAATTTTTATAAAGCTAACATTGATCAAGTCGACATATACATACCTGAAATATATACGAAACAAGCTCTTGAAGAAATGCTCTCTATCGACTAAAGTTGCAATATTATGTTTGGTGAAAAAGTAAAAAAAGCATCTACCACGCCGTTTTCTTCTTTTGTAAGAGACGCTTCTTTGAGCGAAAAAAAGAAAATTTATAAAAAGGTATTGGAAGAAGCAACAGAAATGCAAAATTCAGTTCTAAGAAAGGCTGCTAATCGCTAATTTTGTACAATCATTTCAATACGGTCATCATCCTTGTATTGAATATCAAAACCCTTACCATTCCAAATTGCTTTACATGACTCTAAGCGATACGTATCGCCTTGGTTCCATGTTGAGCCTATGTAATTTCCAACTAAGTTTTTAAGCAATACGCGCTCACCTGTTTTAATGTCTTTTGGTGCCGCAATCCCCCAAATAAATAACCGAAGTTTTAAGCAGAAAATTATTATAATGAATTAAAGTACGTTGAATAAGTTCTATTAAAACTTAAAGAAAGGGGGCGTTAAGCGCCTTCTCATTACTCAAATAATTAGAGAGTAATTATATCGCAAAACACTACTACAAGGATGTCTAATGGACGCGCCTCTCGCATATCATTCAAACCAGCCGCCTTTAAGTGGATTGGAGAATATCATTCTTCATCACTCAATTTTTAAAGGATTACGCGTTAGCCTTGCTTGTGATGGGCACACTAATAATACTGGTACTAATGGCGCAGGAAAAACCTCGTCGCTCCAGTTAATCCCTGTTTTTTATGGCGGTGAACCTGATAGATTAATTAATAGAGCAGCAGGAAAATTAAGCTTTATTGATTACTACCTTCCTAGCGATCAAAGTATGATCGTCTTTGAGTACCGAAGGTCCACTGGGCTTGCGTGCGCAGTAATGTATAGACGCTCTCTAGGTGCTTTTGCGTACCGGTTTATTACAGGGGGCGCTAAAGATACTCTTTTTAATGAAGATAATTCGAAGCTCATTGAAAATGGCATTAGCGCTAAAGAGCTTCTCTCGCACCTTCATCTATCAAGCGATATTGCCATTAGTAGGCAGATAGAAAATATCATTGATTATCGGTCTATTATTGAAAATAACTCTCTTGTATTACTTAGAAACCGAAGAGATAAAAGCAACTTCAAACATGAAGCTTACGATTACTGCTTAGGGTCGCCTGATTCTCATATGCAGCACATTCATCTTTTAACAAGCGTGACACTTGATAAACGAAATATACTCAGTAATTTTAAAAATATGATTATTGATGCCTTCCTTAAAAGTGGTGGCGTTACTGATCTCCCTAAGCACAGTAAAGATAATGAGTTATTAAGCGATATAGCTGGGCTCCAAGCATTTGAAATTAAGTCTGACCAGTTAAGATCATGCGTTGAGCAATGGAATGAGTTAACAGCTAATTGGCAGGATATTTATTCGCATCAACAATTACTGTCCTCGCTGGTTAAGAAAAAGCAAGCAGAGCTTAAACGTGCGAAAAAAGAAATGGTCATCACAGATCGATTACTTTTAGAGGCTACCGAGAGTTATAAAGAAGAAGTAAATGGCAAGCTTAAAGACAAAAACGGCCTTGTTATTCAGCAAGATACATTAATAGCCAATATTGATCGACTTTATAGTGAACAAGAGGCGTGGAGTAATAAAGACGTCAGTGATAAAAAGTCATCTATAAGTAGTCTCCCAGGCAAAGAGCTTTTATTGCGAAATGAAAAATCTCATCTCGAAAATCTTGAGAATCAGACATCCACTATATCTGATAAATTTAATGGGTTAATTGGTCAGTTGAAACTGGCTAGTGGAAAAGAAAACTTACGCCTTCAGCAAAATCTGTCTTCCTTAAATGAGAAGCATCAGGCAAGTATTAATAAGCACGAACAAAAGTTAATTGAGCTCAAACTTGCCGCTAGTATTGATGCCAGTAAACTTAAGGCTGCGCATGATGCTGAGGTTGATAGTAAAATTCCTGAAAGAGACGCCTTGCTTAAAAAATCAGTATCACCTGGGTTATCTGATGAAGAGCAAAGTGATATTGAGTTATCTGGCAAAGGCGTTGTCAATTCTCTTGCATCAGTTGAGAGCGAACAGAACCTACTTAATGCCTCCAAAGAACTACATGAGCAACACACCAGCAATAGAGATGAGAAGCTAAAAACATTAGTGAGTCTGAAGGCTAACCGTGATAGCGCTCAAGCTAAGGTAGATGATGTTAAAGCCAAGCTATACCCAAGTGATAATTCACTGCTTAGCTCGCTTAGAATTAATAAGCCTGATTGGGGTGACACTATTGGTAAAACTATTAATCCTGATATCTTACGACGAACCAACCTCTCGCCTGCCTTTACTGATGAAGCTTTAGCGGCTGAGTCACTGTATGGGTTGTCTTTAGACTTGTCTGATGTCGAGCCCTGCGATGAGGCGCTTGATGAGCATGAGCTAATACAGCGCCACAGGCAAGCTGAAAGTGAGCTTGATGCGAGTCGCGTTTTATATATAAACTCAAAAGATGAGCAAAAAAGTCTTGAAGGTTTAGTCGGCTCGGAATCTAAAGAGTATGACCTTATTAAAGGACGCTTAGCTAATAAAGAAAAAGGGCTTGCTAGCGCTCAAGCGGCAGATCGACTTGCAAAGACGAAAGCTCAATCGGCAGCAGCAAATCGTCAAGACGAATTTAAGCGATTACTAGACGCCTTTGATCAAAAATCAGACGAGGCAAAAGGTTTTCTGAAAGAACAGACTGATGCCGTTGAGAAAACTCGACAGGCACGGCAGAATGATGCCGTGTCAAATATGAGTTTTCTAGACGAAGACTTTGAAAACAATAAAGTTCAGATTGAGGGCCAGATTGAGAGTTGTAAAAGCACCCTGTTTACACAAATAAAAGAACTTAAAACCCAGCTTAATAGTGAACGGGAAAGAAAGGGAGTTGATTCAGGTGTTATAAAGGATGTTGAGGATAGGATAAAAAGTCATCAGCGTGAAATAGATAAAATTAATGGTTTTAAAATCGAAGTGTCTAAGTATGAGTTATGGCTAAAGCAGCAGTGGTCGCAATGCGAACCATACACTGACCTTGAAGCCGCTTTGCAAAAAGAAATTGAGCAACTAAAAACTACCATTAAGCGTATTGATGATAGGTTTAATACCCAAAAAACAGAACTGAGTACTGAGTTAGCAGCCCTGGTAAGTATAACAAACAAGGAAATAGCCGACACCACAAAAGGTCGTGACTTACTTGAAAAGTGTACTGAGCGACTAACGGCAGGAAACTATACTGATCAACAAGCCTTTCAAACAAACTTTGATGCTGTTTTTGAGCACCTACATTCTCTGCTAAGTGAGGAGAAAAAGCTGCGTGAACATGTTCTTAGGAAAATGAGGGTGGTTCAGCATATCATTGGTGAGCACAGCCAATCTCAAATTAGTCGAGCATGGGTTGGACTAACCAATAAGCGAGAGCAAGAATCACATTTTGATCGCAGTGATGATGAATTCAAGCTTCAGTGYGCAGATGACCTGCAAAGATTGAATGCCGATATCATTCCTCAGGTAAAGGGAACCTTAATTGAGGGCGCTCGAAGCGTGGGTGATTCGATTAACCGGTATTACGATAACCTCGCTTATCTAAATAGACAAATCTCAACCGTTTCAAATAAATTGGAAAAATCCATTAACGCGGATCACTCGTTTGACGTCATCAGCGACATCAAGGTTGGGCTTCATTCGAAAATTAAAGAAGACGATACCTGGAGTCCGCTTCGTGAGTTCAACGCTGAATGGATTAAATGGTCTGATAGTAACTTTAAGGAAATACCGAGCGATGACTTTATTCGACGGCTAAAAGAGGCTAGGGAATCACTTGATTCAGTAAAAATAAAGCCATCTGTTAGCTCGTTAATTGATATAGAGATCAGCTTAATAGAAAACGGAGATCGACGGGTTGTGATCCGAAATGATAATGACTTAAATAACGCGAGTAGCGAAGGTATTTCTAATATCGCTACGCTTATTGTTTTTGTTGGCATTACTCGCTACTTATGCCCCGATAATGATATCGCCATTAGTTGGCCAATTGATGAATTAGGTAAAATACATTCCTCAAATATCAGCAAGCTATTCGAGATGATGGATCATCATGGAATTAGGCTTTTCTCTGTGCAACCAAATGCCAGCGTTTCTCTATTAAAAAGATTTAACAAGCAATATGTTTTAGATAAACATAAGGGTGCAGCGCAGATGGTTAAGCAGTCAACGGGAGTGAATCCTCTTGCTGAGATGAAAAGTCTAACGCCTGATACATCAGTGGGCGGAGAATAACATGAGCTGTAATCCATTATTTAAAGAGTGCATTGAAAGGCTTTTATTGGGGAAGGTTATTTGCGAAACATCGTCACCTGATATATTTGCTTTCCTTATCATGAATGGAAATAAAAAGGATGTCTCTGATTACATTCAAAGGATCGGCTTAAACCT
>JAESRY010000185.1 GCA_016764415.1 Cycloclasticus sp.
ATTTACGAGGAGCAAATTTATCCAAAGCTATTTTTAATGATGCGGATCTTTCATCTGCTTTATTAGCCGCTACCATATTGAAGAACGCACAATTTAGAACGGTTATTTTCATCTACTATTTTGCCTTCGACGTGTGGGTGCGTTAATCCAACGGTAGAGACACGAAGGTCAAATGAGTCATCCATTAAGGATTGATTGGATACCGGGCTTAATTCGGTCATGCCATAGGCTACCGTCATTTCACTCATGTGCATTTCATTAATGACTTGTTTCATCACCTCTACTGGGCAAGGTGAGCCGGCCATAACACCGGTGCGAAGCGACGTTAAGTCATACCCTTCAAAATTATCAACGCCYAGCATCGCAATAAACATGGTAGGAACGCCATATAACGTTGTACARCGCTCATCATCTACTGTTTTTAATACGGAGCTTGGCTCGAACGCTTCACCTGGCATGACCGCAGTTGCACCTCTAACCACACACATTAAGGTACCAATAAYCATACCGAARCARTGRTACATTGGYACYGGWATACAMACRATATCWTCATSRCTGATACCCATGGTATGTCCAGTCATGATCGCATTGTTGACAATCCCATGGTGACTGAGTGTCGCGCCTTTTGGCGCCCCGGTTGTACCACTGGTAAATTGAATATTGATGGCGTCATCAAACTGCAATAGTTCAGCCAATGTTTGCATGGTGGCTGTAGAACGTTCTGTTCCCATTGACAGYACATCAGCGTAAYTRTGCATGCCKGCCGTTTTTTCRTCACCCARCCGTATAATGGTRCGTAATGCTGGTAGTCGTTCAGATACCAGTTCGCCTGCCTCACARCTGGCTATTTCAGGGGCTATTTTTAGTARWATATCAATGTAGTTACTRGACTTAAATTCAGGYGATGTYACTARYGCAACRCAGCCCGATTTATTTAATGCATACTCMAGCTCACTACGGCGATASGCAGGGTTKATATTGACTAAAATCAAACCYGCTTTMGCGGTTGCAAACTGAACYACYGCCCATTCAGCCTTGTTTTGAGACCATATGCCAATCCGTTCGCCAGGTTTTAAGCCAAGCTCGATTAAACCCGCTGCAAACGCATCTACCTTTTCTTTGTATTGCCGATATGTCCAACGAATATTTTGATGACGACTGATTAGAGCCATTTTATCTGGCCAGCGCGTTGCCGTTTCATCAAACACATTACCGATGGTAATGCCAACCAAAGACACATCACTAACGCCGTAGTCGTAACTTAGCATAGTCGTTCTCCTTTYATAATGGACTGATTAAATAGGATCCCAAGAAAACACATCTGCTGATCTATCCAATGGATAAAAACTACTTTTTAATGCAGGTATAGCATGCTCTGAAATGGTTTTTGGTGTCCACCCCTCTGAACGGTGAGTTGAACGTAAAGGGCGTGATTGACCCATTAAGAACACTTCATTATTTCGTACGGCAAAAATTTGTCCTGATACATCACTGGCTGAATCGCTGGCTAAATAAACCGCCATTGGGGCGATTTTTTCCGGTGTCATTTCTTTTAATTTATCAACCCGTGCTTGTTCCTCAGGCGTATTAACRGGTATSGCACCAATCATACGGCTCCAAGCGAAAGGTGAAATACAATTTGAACGTACGTTGTAACGTTGCATGTCTAGCGCGATACTTTTAGATAGYGAAGCAATTCCTGCTTTAGCAGCTGAATAATTAGCTTGGCCAAAGTTACCAATTAARCCWGACGTAGATGTCATGAAYACAAAACTACCGCTTTCTTGTTTACGAAAATGYTCCGCTGCAAARTGTGCCGTATTAAAACTGCCATTAAGRTGCACATTGATCACTGAACTCCACTCTTCAGGMGACATTTTATGGAARATTCTATCGCGCAAAATACCMGCATTGTTRACAACYGTATCGATTCGACCAAAGTTGTCAATGGCTGCTTGAACCATTGCTTTCGCRCCCTCTAATTCAGCAACATTATCGCCATTAATAACCGCKTCTCCACCAGCCGCTTGTATAGTAGCGACCACTTCTTYKGCCGGGCTTTCRYCKGTTACTTCACCGCCAACGCCTGCYCCAAGATCATTAACAACRACCTTTGCYCCTTCTTGGGCCATCATAATAGCCATTGCACGACCAATACCTCGGCCAGCACCTGTCACTAATACCACTTTATCTTTCATCATCATGTTTACGCTCCAATAGTATGTTGTTGTAAGCTCARGGATTATCGMCCTTTATACTCACCTTTTCTTTTTTCAAAAATTGARTTCATCGCTTCGCGGTGATCATCCGTTCGGTGTGARACTGCTTGCATAACCGCAGCCATTTGCAGGTGTGTTTCTAAATTTGTATKTTGRCCTTCACGCATRAGTTGTTTTGCCATCCGTACTGATACAGGTGGATTKACAGCCACTCGTTGAGCCAATTTTAATGCTTCRTCCATTAAYTCRTCATCAGCGACAACTTTAGACACTAAACCACAYGCTAGCGCTTCTTGTGCACTGATAGGGTCACCGGTGAATGCCATTTCAGCKGCTTTYGCTAAGCCAACTRCTCGTGGTAATAACCAAGCACCSCCATCACCSGGAATAATGCCAAGCTTTACAAARCTTTCAGCAAAACGTGCACTTTCWGCGGCTATTCGCATATCACACATGCAKGTTAAATCGCAACCTGCGCCAATAGCTGGGCCATTGACGGCYGCGATRATAGGSACATCAAGCTTYTGAAAAGCCAWTGGAATTCGCTGAATACCTTCTCGATACCATCTGGCTAATTCATGMGGCGTTTTATCTGATTCAGTCATTTCTTCACGAATCTTTTTAACATTACCACCGGATGAAAAAGYGGKGCCATTACCGGTCARRATRACAACRCGTACATCAGRGTTYATTTGTGCTTGTTCAGCCAATGTGACCAATTCATCAATCATATTMCCGTCTGAAATTGCATTACGCGTTTCAATCAGGTTCATTCGCCAAATGGCAAYACCKTTRTTTAATTCACTTTCTACTGCBTTTGTCAYATCRTTYCCCTATTCRCCTGTTTGTGTTGTTAACCATGGCCATAAACCAYYHGCATCTAAATTAAGGCAATAATCACCTAATTGCGTTGACCAKTCATGTTCATTGCCGCATTCATCTCGCCATGACCATAAGCGACGTGTATTTAAYTGCAATGGATAYTCGTGTGTAAAACCAATYGCSGCGTGTACRGCATGCGCTGTTTTCGCACAATAACCTGCTGCTTCAGCGGTGGTGATTTTTGCACWAGCAATAAGTTCCCATTCTTGAGGRGTWCCTATATGGCTAACGGCCGCTTCMACAGCGCATATGGATGCACTRGTMAGTTCTGCYTGTACSGCTAAYTGTTGTTGTACCGCTTGAAATTTACCAATTTGACGGCCAAACTGTGACCGTTCTGTTGCATACTCTACCGTTCTTTCCAGTACGCGCTGTAACGCACCCGCTGTCATAACCGATTTTCCTAATGCCAACCAGCTTGATATTTGCGCCGCTGTAACATTCCCTTCAAGTTGAACCGCACCGTTTAATGGGTTAATCGTTAATTGCACATCATCACGTGGTTCTCCGGCCATGTTCTGTGCCAGCTCAACGCGGTAATCTTCGCGCCGTACAATGTTGACGTGTGTTRCTCCATTAAACATAAACACAAGCACTAAGCCSRCCGCATCACGTGCCCAAGGYACACCRGARATAGATACAATATTGTCATTTGACGGGCCGCTGTTTAAAACAACGGGGATATATAATTCATCGGTAATMGGTAACCCTGCTTGTGACAGTATATACAGTGCAAGTAAGGGCTCCATAATAGGTAATGGCGCGGCGTAATAGCCTGCTAATCGCATCAATATATAACCGCCTTCTAAACCAAGCCCTGTGCCATCGTTTTCTTCTGATAAGGTTGTTCTTAACCAACCGTCAGCAAGGAAGTCAGTCCATAATTKAACAGGGAAAGAACCTGCTTCCATACTGTCGTATGCGTCTGCTTCAGAAAAGTCCTTAAATAGGCGCGTTGCGGATTCTTCTACTAATTTAACTAATTCATTCATCGTAATCCAAGGCCTCTAGCAATGATGCCCCTTAAAATTTCGCGCGTACCGCCTCTTAATGAAAAAGAAGGCGCTTTTAAAATCGCATCCGATAGTAAGCGCTCCACRCCCTGTTTTGCATCCAGTCTTGCTTCCGTGGAAAGGACCAGCCGTAAAGCCTCTGGAAGTTCTTGTTCAAAAGATGTGCCTAAATCTTTAACMACWGAGGCTTCATTRACYGGTAATTTWCCTTGTTGAAGTTGATTGGCAACTGAAATAGACATCTGCCTTAACACCATTAATCGCGCAATGAATTGRCCGATAAGTGCTGATGCGTGTTGTTGTAAATCTTTTTCACGAAGGATATCAATAGCCGCTTCTAACAATTGGTAACTGCTTAAAAACCGTTCTGGGCCACTACGCTCAAAGGCTAATTCGGCCATCACTTGCTGCCAACCCTGATTAATGTCACCAATAACACGTGTATCGGGCACAAACACATTATCAAAGAAAATTTCRTTAAAGTGCTCTTCACCCGCCATRTTTTTAATAGGGTTMATCGTAATCCCTTCATGRTCYAAAYCTATGATGAATTGACTAAGGCCTGCGTGTCGGTTWTCTGAAGGTGGTTCAGTTCGACAAAGTGTAATCATMTGCTGACAAACGTGMGCCCAGCTGGTCCATATTTTAGAGCCATTSACTAACCAACCACCSTCGACWCGTTCTGCACGRGTTTTAATAGARGCYARRTCAGAACCACTATTAGCCTCACTCATRCCAATWGCAAAAAAGCATTCACCACGTATKATTTTAGGCAGAAAATACTGCCGCTGCTCTTCAGTTCCAAAGCGAAGTAATAGCGGCCCRCTTTGGCGATCGGCAACCCAATGTGCACCCACAGGCGCACCAGCAGCCAGCAACTCYTCAATAACGACGTAGCGCTCTAAGTAACTTCGTCCGCCGCCACCATATTCTGTTGGCCACGTCATCCCTAACCAACCTTCATCACCAATTAATCGACTAAACCCTGGGTTACAAACAGACCAAGAATCAATCACCGTATCAGGTGAGAAAGCGTCTTGCTTAGCAAGAAATCGCCTTACGTCAGAACGTAAGGCGGCCTCTGTCTCTCCGGTTAAAACCGGATCAAAATTTAAACGTTGCATATTATTTACAAACTRAAGATCATTACTGATATTGAACATTAAACCGCTGTATAACCGCCATCAACGACCATTTCAGAGCCATTCATAAAGGAAGAGTCATCACTGGCTAAATGCAATACAGCGTAAGAGACCTCACGTGGTTGAGCCGGTCTATCAAGAATAGTGGTACCCATAATCGCCTTGCGAACTTCTTCATCGCCGTGCAACAAGTCTTTTGTCATCGGCGTATCAATCACACCAGGATGGACTGAGTTGACCCGAATATTGTATTGCGCATAATCGACAGCTGTTGCTTTAGTAAACATACGCACAGCACCTTTAGTGGCTTGATAAGCGGCTGATACGGGTGCACCAACAATGCCATAAATAGATGAAATATTAACGATAGAACCACCACCGGCTTTTTGCATAGCAGGTAAGACCGCTTTTGTACCAAAGAAAATACTTTTAATATTAATATCAAACGTACGGTCCCATTCTTCTGTCGTCGTTTCTTCAACGGCTTTAATAATTAAAATCCCCGCGTTATTAACGAGCACATCAATTTGGCCATATTTTGCAACTATTTGGTCAACAACGCTAATCCACTCACTTTCGTTTGTTACATTCAGTGGTAAAAATTCTGCTTTACCGCCAGACGCATTAATCGAATCAACCGTTGCAGCACCTTCTGTTTCATTCATATCGGTGACGATAACAGTAGCACCCTCTTCCGCTAACAGTTCGCTGTGTGTACGTCCCATGCCCATCGCGCCGCCGGTAACTAATACTATTTTTCCGCTTACTCTTCCCATTCTATTCTCCTAATGTAATATTTTTATGTGTGTTGATAATGCTAATACGATTTTGGCATACCTAATACATGTTGGCCAATATAACTGAGTATCATATTGGTCGAAATGGGCGCAATAAGATATAACCTAGCTTCGCGCCACTTTCGTTCAATATCATATTCACGTGCAAAAGCAAAACCACCATGGGTTTGCATACAAGCCTCGCCAGCATTCCACGCAGCTTCCGCACACAACATCTTTGCCATATTCGCTTCTGCGCCGCATGGCTCATTGGCTTCAAATAATGCCGCCGCTTTTCTTGCCATTAACTCTGCCGCCTCAATTTCAGCATGAGCTCTTGCGATAGGAAACTGAATACCTTGGTTTTTACCAATGGGGCCGCCAAATATTTTGCGCTCATTAGCGTAAGCCGTTGCGCGTTTAATAAAGAACCGCGCATCACCAATACTTTCACCGGCTATAATGACTCTTTCGGCATTCATACCACTCATAACATAACGAAACCCTTTGCCCTCTTCCCCAATCAGTGAGTCGGCAGGGATTTCCATATTGTCGAAAAATACCTCTGTCGTGTTGTGATTAATCATCGCATCAATGGTTTTTATTTCCATTCCATTACCAACAACATCACGCATATCAACCAAGAAAATGGATAAGCCATCCGTTGGTTTAGCCACTTCGTCAAGCGGTGTGGTTCGAGCTAATAGCAGCATTAAATCTGATTGAAAAGCACGACTGGTCCAAACCTTTTGGCCGTTAACAATGTACTTATCGCCTTGTTTAACCGCTTTAGTTCTTAACTTGGTTGTATCTGATCCAGACGTTGGTTCTGTCACAGCAAATGCTTGTAACCTTAATTCGCCGGTTGCAATTTTTGGTAAGTAT
>JAESRY010000036.1 GCA_016764415.1 Cycloclasticus sp.
ACGCTTGAGACGTTCGTTATGTTAATGAGAGCCGTTGGTGAATTGGATAAATTAGAACCCTTATTGGTTGTTCCTGAGCACTATAGCCCGACACAACAAAGCAGTACGTTACCTAAACGGATCCGTAAGCCTAAAAATGTGAAGACTAAGTTTACATGGGGTAATGATCAATGAGCCAGGTGGTGGAAGTTAGGCTGTGGGGTACTACGATTGGTTATCTCGGTTACCAGCCTGGGCAAACCGAGGTGGCGACGTTTGAGTATGCGGCTNNGTTTGCCGAGTCTGGCATTCAGGTTTCCCCCTTGCAAATGATAGCACCTACGTTGATTCATAGTTTTCCTGATATTAGCCTTCGCACATTTAAAGGCTTGCCGGGTATTGTGGCGGATAGTTTGCCTGACAAGTTTGGTAATCAGTTGATTGATCTTTATATGGCTGAAAAGAATATTGCGCCAGAGTCTATTACGGCATTAGATCGACTTTTGTATATCGGTTCTCGTGGTATGGGGGCATTGGAGTATCACCCAGCAGAACCATTTGCAGATGATGATTATAAAGATATTGCATTAGATGTGCATACGTTGGCTGATTTAGCTGCCTGTGTGGTTTCAAGAGACTCTAAAAAACGTGAACAGTTATTGAATGCTCAGAACCGCTCGCAAGCATTACGGTTTATCCGCATTGGTTCTAGTGCAGGCGGTGCTCGTTCAAAGGCGTTAGTTGCGCGTTCGCCTGAAGGTACTTTTAAAGAGGGTACTGAAAACTATGGTGTTGATTATCGCTATTATTTATTAAAGTTCGATAGTCAGAATAATCAGGATCGAGAGGGTAGTGACCCGAAAGGGATGACGCGGGTGGAGTATATTTATTCAAAAATTGCTCGTGATTGCCAAATTGATATGCCTGAAACGGACTATATTGTTGATGGTGATGATTTTCATTATTTAATAGAACGCTTTGATTTAATTAATAACAATGGACAATTAGAAAAGCTTCATTACGCATCGTGGTGTGGCATTAATCATGCTCATCGGGATGCGACGGGTGCGTATGGCTATGAACAGTTGGTAATGACTGCAAAAATGTTGGGTTTAGGCCAGTCGGCGTTAACTGAGATATTTAAGCGTGCGGTTTTTAATATCGTGGGACGCAATCAAGACGATCATACTAAGAACGTTGGTTTCTTGATGAATAAGGCGGGCGTGTGGTCTTTGGCGCCTGCATTTGATTTAACGTATGCTTTTGATCCCCAAGGTAAGTGGACGCAAGGACATCAAATAAAACTGTCGGGCAAGCAGTCGGGTTTTGTTCGAGATGATGTATTAAAGTTTGGTGAATATTGTAATTTGAATAAGCGAAAAGTCAGTATCATCATCGAACGAACAATAACTGCTTTTGAGCAATTTGAGCCGCAAGCACAGGCGTTGGGGGTGAGTGACGCGCTCTTGCAGACGGTGCGTGAAAATTTACGATTGAATTTGAATTGATGTAAGAATGAGAAATTGCAATCGGCAAATAATAGGTTACATAAGGTATTAGGATTTATGAATACACTTGACAGTTTATTGGTATTGCATACAATACCAGCGTGGCTCAATTAATAGTTATAGATACTTGTGTGCTGATATCAGCCTTACGTTCAAAAAATGGGGCTTCTTTTAAGCTGCTCTCGTTAATCGATAGTAATAAATTCACTTTTTTCTTATCTGTTCCGCTAGTCCTTGAATATGAAGCAGTTGCTAAGCGGATGTCTCGAAGCCTAGGTCTTTTACACTCAGATATTGAAGATATTATTAATTATTTATGTGTTATTGGTGAGCATCGAAAAGTACATTTTTTATGGCGACCAAATCTGAAGGACCCAAGTGATGACTTCGTACTAGAACTGGCCGTAGAATCAGAGTGTAGCTATATAGTGACTTATAATATTAAAGATTTCAAAGGCATTGAAAGATTTAATTTAAAAGCAATAACACCGCAAGAACTTCTTCGAATAATAGGAGAGATAACATGAGTACAATAAGTTTAAGATTACCGGACTCACTTCATGAGGGCGTTAGAAACTTAGCTAAAGAAGATAATATTTCAATCAATCAGTTTATTGCGACAGCATTAGCTGAAAARATGTCTGCTTTAACTACAGAGAGGTATTTGTCTGAAAGAGCTGAAAAAGGAAGTAAGAAAAAATTCAGTGCTGCGTTATCTAAAGTTAAAGATATTGAGCCTGGTCTTTTGGATAAAATGTAATGAGACCTTTACACGAAACCAACAAGCAACGCCCCCAATTATTTGAGATAATAGAGTCTTAACAAAACGGCAATCAGCAAATACAAAATGGCTTGGAAAAGCCTCACACAGTGCAGCTTGGCAGATGCTATGTTCATCGGCCATGACGCAGTCAAAGAACTCGATGCCGTTCATGAGTTAATCGCCTGGTCGCGTCTCAAGTATTCATTCAAAAAAACAAGGTGAGAAAGACTGGCCTCCGCTGATGATACCCAAAGCTCTTCGTGGGGCAGGCCGTGTTTAAAGCGCTATTACGGCAAAGTTGGTACAAGCTCAGTGACCCTAATAAAATTTGCAGGCATTAACCATACAATGTTTTTCATACGCACTGATATGTTTAAATAATGGATCGTATAAAATACATTAAATCAATAAAAGAATCATATATAAGTYAATTTATTTATTTTAAATAAAATTTATGGCACAATAAACGCCTACAAAAGGAGTTTATTGTGAAAAAAAGAATTAGGAACTACTCGCTTAAAACAAATGCTTCTGTATTGCTGATGGGCAAAGTAATTAAAATGCATAGAAAATTAAAAAAAATGCCTGAAGCAGAGCTAGCTGAACGAGTAGGTGTTTCACGCTCAACTATTCAGCGCATAGAGTCTGGAGATCACAAGTGCGAAATCGGTCTTGTTTTTGAGGCTGCTTATATTGTAGGTGTTGATTTATTTAGTGATGATTCAAATATTATGAGTCTATATCAAAAAAGCATTAATGATTCTCTAATGCTTTTACCTAAAAGGATTAGGAAGCAGCGCGTGAAGGTTGAAAATGACTTCTAGTAAAAACAAAATAACGGAGCTTTTTATATGGATCTTTTTGCCAAATGAAGTGTCTCCAGTTGTGGCTGGAAAAGTTAGGCTAATAGACGATAAATTTGTATTTAACTACGGTAAATCGTATTTGAGTAGGCGCGATGCAATTTCAATTTTCACACCAGAACTACCTCTCAATGAAAGCAATATTTACCCGCTTGACGGGCTAAGTTATCACGGCTGCATAAGGGATGGCTCGCCCGATGCTTGGGGAAGAAGAGCTATTATCAATGAAAAGTACGGCGTTATTGGGAAAGAAATTGATCACGTTGAACTTGATGAGCTATCTTATATGCTAATGTCAGGGAGTGATCGCATTGGCGCTTTAGATTTTCAGTTATCTTCAACTCAATATTCTCCTAGAGATCATATAAACACAAGTCTGGATGAGTTAATTAATTCAGTTGACCGAGTGCACAATGGTATACCACTAACACCTGAACTAGCTAAGATCATTCAATATGGCACGCCAATAGGCGGTGCTCGTCCTAAAGCGCTGATTAAGTCAGACGATAAAAAATTTATTGCAAAATTCTCATCCTCAACCGATGTTCATAGTGTCGTCAAAGGTGAATATATAGCAATGACGTTAGCTAAGCTGTCAGGGATAAATGTAGCCAATGTTACGTTAGAGACTTTTGATGGTAGAGATGTCATTCTTGTTGAAAGGTTTGACCGAGAGTTGACAGATAAAGGATGGACAAGAAAATCTATAATATCCGCTTTAACTATTCTAGAGTTAGATGAAAATATGGCTCGATATGCAAGCTATGAAGATCTAGCAACAAAAATTAGAGAAAATTTTAAGAATTCAAAAGAAGAATTAAAAGAACTCTTTTCAAGGCTAACGTTTAATATTTTATCTGGAAATACGGATGATCACGCAAGAAATCACGCGTCGATATGGGACGGAAGTAGTCTGAAGTTAACCAAGGCGTATGATATTTGCCCTCAAAATAGGACGGGGGGAGAAGCATCACAAGGAATGATCATTTCTAACAATGAAAGAACCAGTAAGTTATCAACTTGCTTAAAGCATTCAGGAATATTTAGTTTATCGGAAGATGATGCTATAAATATAATAATAAATCAGGTCAAAACTATTGGCAGGCAATGGAACCGCGTTTGTAATGAAGCAAGCTTTAGTGAAGTTGATAAAAAGCTATTT
The DNA here is from genome assembly GCA_016764415.1 of Cycloclasticus sp. Taxonomy (GTDB): domain Bacteria; phylum Pseudomonadota; class Gammaproteobacteria; order Methylococcales; family Cycloclasticaceae; genus Cycloclasticus. Next base: position 4,276 of record JAESRY010000036.1, read on the forward strand.
TGGGGAAATCAATTCTTAAATTCTTTTTCGTATGAAGATCTTTCGGGCAAAATGAATGTCATCAAAAAAGCATGTCAAGATGCGTTGAAAGAAGGGCGCGTTCAAATGGACTCGCATAACGCCCAGTCTAGTAACTCAGGACAGCTTTAGCGACATGAAATTGACGTCATTGAGCAAAGACTAGCTGAATTAGAATACGAGCAAAACAACTTGATCAAGAGACGAGACAGCCTAATTAAGAAACTTGATCGTCATCAGGATGACAAAACCAACGTTTTTTTGCCTTACCTGTAAGCCAAAAAATTGATTTTTTCAAAAAACTGTTTAAGGGACGTTCAGATGTTTTCGCCAAGCGATGGCAAAATACAACAGGTCGCAGCGGTTATTCTTTTGCCTGCCAGAACGAGTGGATAAAAGGTATTTGCAATAAGCCGAGAGTAAAATGTAGCGACTGTTCAAGCCGGGCCTATATTCCAATGGGCGATCAAATACTCTATGATCATTTGGCGGGCAAACAAATTATTGGCTTGTACCCATTACTTGCGGACAATACGTGTTATTTGCTGGCTGTGGATTTCGATAAAGATGATTGGCAAGAGGCTATAAAAGCGTTAGCGCAAGTTTGCCGGCAATTCGACATTCCATACACMATTGAAATTTCAMGCTCGGGAAATGGTGCGCATTTATGGATTTTCTTTTCAGAAGCAGTCGCAGCGAAGGATGCTAGGTTATTAGGTTTTGGCTTACTTGATAAGGCAATGGACATTCACCCCAATTTATCGTTTGAATCCTACGACAGATTATTTCCCAATCAAGATATTATGCCCGACGGTGGCTTTGGTAATCTGATTGCACTGCCGTTGCAAAAGCAAGCGAGGCTGCACGGCAATAGCCTGTTTGTTGATCAAGAACTAAAACCCTATGCTGATCAATGGCAACATCTAAGTCAAATACAAACCGTCTCGACCAAGCAATTGACTAACGTGCTCTCAAATTTAACGCCGGATTCYTTRCGGGARTCAGATCAACAATCYATTGAKGATTTACCTCCTTGGGAGCAAGGCGCTAAATTAAARTCAACMATTATCRAAAACTGCCCCAARCAATTGACTGTCGTATTRGCCAATCATATYTATTTYAAYCTTGAAGATATCCCYGCACCACTAGYYGCYAGRCTCAAAAGRTTGGCCAGCTTCTCYAAYCCCGTRTTTTTTAAAACYCAAGCCAYGCGSTTTTCAACTCAYGGYATACCRAGATACATTASMTGCGCMCGAATTGARCAAGGYCCYGCAAATTCAAMATGGTTATCGCTGCCYAGAGGCTGCATTGATGACGCKATGGCGTTACTGCAAGAACATAAAATMYCTGTCGTTATTGATGAYAAACGAGAGYCWGGGAGAAAACTRASGTCYKTAAAATTTTTGGGTACATTGCGAAAAGATCAATCGAAAGCGGTAACCGCCATCACTAAACATAACACCGGTGTTTTACAYGCSCCGACTGCGTTTGGAAAAACAGTGGTAGCAATTGGCGTTATTAGCAAACGAAAGGTAAATACACTGATCCTTACTCACAGTCGTCAACTACTCGATCAATGGCAAGAACGCTTAAAGTCATTTCTAAGCAATACCGACATYGGYGTTATCGGAGGAGGTAAGARGAARCCTTCMGGTGCAATAGRTGTHGCCACYTATCAAAGCTTAATCAACAAAAAAGAYAACWCGATTGAYCCACTTATCCAAGATTACGGMCAAATTATTATTGATGARTGCCATCATATTTCAGCYCCAAGATTCGAAATGGTGCTTAACGAAGCAAGGGCAAAATAYGTATTAGGAYTGACAGCAACKCCAGACCGGCAAGAYGGKCATCAAAARATTATTTTTATGCTGGCAGGCCCMATCCGYCAAAMAATTCAATCGAGCCATGYRGATAAATTTGAACAGCAAGTYGTAGTAACCGAGYTGCGCTGYCMACCGCCAGCSCAYCTTRTRAAYMCCAACGAAAGGCCGCGYATYAGTGRYGYCTACCAATGGAYYATGGAHAATAATRMTCGRACRCAAAAGATTRTTWMCGATGTYATTGCAAAMATAGCYGAAGGAMATYATCCATTAGTTCTGACCGAGCGAAGAGARCACGCYGAMATCATTAATCAGATTCTTCTCGAMMAASAMATYMGSTCAGTCATTCTCAGAGGTGCMATGCGCGCCAAAGAGAAAAAARCAGCCAATGAGCAATTGGCAGATGCTCAGGTGATTGTTGCTACCGGTAAATATGTTGGCGAGGGGTTTGACCTGCCAAGGCTAGATACACTCTTTCTTGCCATGCCCATTGCCTGGAAAGGGTCGCTGGCCCAATACGCGGGTCGGATACACCGCGAATCTGACGGCAAGGATACCGTAACGATATTCGATTATGTTGATATTTCATTGCCTATGCTAAAGCGAATGTTTAAAAAACGAGAGAAAGGGTATAAGAACATGGGGTACCAGTTGAGAGTTGTTGACCCTAGATAGTCGAACCTGAAGTTTAAGCGACGAACTCACACTGATTATTTCGATTAAAACTAAATCGACCTATAAAAGCCTTTATTT
>JAESRY010000121.1 GCA_016764415.1 Cycloclasticus sp.
GTCAAATTAGCAACCAAACATCTGATGAACTTAAACGTTTAAAGCAAGTTGAGAAGTCGTTTATTCGACTTCAACAAGAACATGAGCTTTTAAAAAAAAATAATTAGGGTCAGACTCGATTTCTTTTTGTCATAAAGGTGAATTCAAGTAGCTGCTACCCTTTGGCTTGGTCATTAAAGACCTTAAGGTATAATGTACCAATTTACTTAGGTACCTTGAGCGGACATTAACATGGACAATGAAATAGTTTATAAGAACAGCCCGTTACACGGTCTTGGGTTGAAAAACTTGCTGGTTGAAATAATAGATCACTACGGTTTTGAGATTCTTTTTGCCTATTTAAACATTAATTGTTTCAAGACCAATCCCAGCCTTGAGTCTAGTGTGAAGTTCCTAAAAAAGACCGAGTGGGCTCGTGAAAAAGTTGAAGTTTTCTATTTGTACCAGTTTAAAAACTTACCTAGAGCATCATCCGAACAGTTTTCGTTGCCTCCTAGGGATAGAATTATTCCAGAAGATCAATCTCCAGGTGAACCGGCGGAGCTAAGCATTGAGGACGCTGACCAGTTACGCGTAAAACGCGAAACCAAGTCGGCTGAATGGCGTCAGGAAACAAAACAGAGCTCGACCGAGGATTATGATCCATGGGCAAAGTGGCGAACCTAAGTAACTACTTAGAAATCAAGTAAACCATTAAAGCCAGCATGTTATTTATATAGAGATTCAAGGATTGACCAACCTGGCTTAATAATCGCCTCCTATACATTTGCTTGATGACTGACAATATTCTGTACACTTAATATATGCAGAGCTTGCCCATACTTTATTCTTTACGACAGTGTCCATACGCTATGAGGGCAAGAATGGGCTTATTGCTTGCTCGCCAGGTTGTCATTTTGAGAGACATCAACATGAAGGATAAACCTGAAGAAATGATAGCTGTTTCATCGAAAGCAACGGTTCCTGTTCTGATACTTAACGATGCCTCCGTAATAGACCAAAGCCTTGATATTATGGTTTGGGCATTAACAAAAAATGACCCCGACAACTTATTGCATAATCGCCAAGCAAAGGCATTAAGCATCATGCTTGAACTGATTGATCGCAATGATAACGAATTCGTCTCTGACTTGAAAAAATATAAAGCCGCCGCTCGTTATCACGATGGTGAAAAAGACAGCCATAGGCAACATTGTGAGGTGTTTTTAAAACGCTTAGAGCAATGCCTGAATGAACATGAATTTATAATGGGCGATACACTCAGCCTTATCGACTACGCCATTTTGCCGTTTATTCGTCAATTCTCACGTGTAGAACGACAGTGGTATTTACAAGCACCCTATCCAAAACTTAGACACTGGCTAAATACATTTTATCAACAGCCTACCTTCACAAAAGCAATGGTGAAACACCCTAAATGGTCGAGTTCAGAACCTGGCGTTTTATTTGGTCACGTTTAGCTGAATAGGATTAAACCCCCTTTATCGCGCTTAAAATATTGAATTATTTCGGATAAGTGCGCGCGTTGTTTTAAAGCTGAATTGGAACAGCTATATCGTTTCAATGAAACTTATGCCCTTTGGGTAGAGCACAGCGAGTTTAGCGCACACCCGAAATTATTTAATATTTTGCGATTAGGGTGCCTTTTTCTTTGGTTCGTTTTTAGTCGAATTACAGAATGTTCTTCTCTGTAAAAGAAGGGTTATGCTTTCAGTGTTTTTAGTCGAATTTGCGGATGTATTTTATCCGCAACTACGAGACTTATACCTTTAGGTGATGGGCAAACAAAAGAAATGAACACCCTAGGGTAGCGAACACCATACGAATTCAAAGGGAACGCGTTGAATTCACTCACCCCTTTAATGCTGAGTAACGCGCTCGCCCCARATTTGTTTTAAGCGTTTATCWCGCCCACAGCTATAGCGGTAGARCTTATAGCGCACAGGGTTGGTTTTGTAATAGTTCTGATGGCCAGCCTCATTTCCCTTGATGGGGTAAAACGTGCTTTGTGTCAGTATTGGCGTAACAACTGTTTGATTGGGAAATTCTTTAACCACTGCTTGACGTGTTGATTCTGCAATGGCCCTTTCAGACTCATTAGCTACAAATATGGCGCTAAGGTAACTGTGGCCTTTATCGCAAAACTGCCCTTTCGCATCGAACGGATCTACATTTACCCAGTAATGATCAAGGATGCCTTGGTAATTAACCACCTTTGGGTCGTAGGTAATTTCTACTGCCTCATAATGCCCTTTGTGATTGCCGTTATACGTTGGATTTTCTATTTCGCCGCCGGTAAAGCCAGACACCACATCTGATACGCCATCRAGTTTTTCAAAGTCTGAYTCCATRCACCAAAAGCAACCRCCWGCGAGTATGGYYGYGTCGGCAGATGCKTGTGAAATGGGCAGTAGAGATRCCAGYAGKAMTARGTATGCAAATTTTGTTTTCATGTGRNRCGCMTTTAATKAATGGKTATSTAACAAGACAGGTTARTRCRGTTATTTATTACAYGCASTYKAAATRWTTTTYYAACCMWATYRRTTTATTGCACTACTGGTCTTATTTAGAGGTGAGAAAACCAATGACGTGTCACATATTGAATTTGAATTTCTTGCGAATAATTAGMGTCAAGCTCTGTTTTACACATTCGCCAATAACCCAGAATAAGAAAGCTCGCTACTACTCCCAATGCAAATTTTACTTCGCTAAGGTTATCCGCATCGTCATTTTGCTAATTTTAGTATGCTGCAATAATTTCTTCTTTAAATGTTAGTCCATCGTTTTCAATAATCGCTCTAACGACATGAATTTCCATTGCTTCGGTGCCAAAGTTTTTATAGTACAAAAACATATTTGTGTCGTTGGGCGTATTACTGCTTGATAGCGATCCATTCTTGTATTGAGTGAATGTGTGTTTGTGATAGAGGTCGGTTGATTTCATCATTGACAATTGATGCGTATGGCCGCAGAAAACATGTTCTATATTATTCTCTCTGACGAACTCGACAACAATTCTGGAATTAAAAAGAGGGTCCGAGTCCGAATCCAAAATAGAGTGGTGATTTAACAAAATTATTTTATCGTAACTCTCCAAACTAATAGCATGAGAAAGTGTTCTCAATATTTCCCTATCTACAAAACCGTTATCTTTATAAAGTGCGTTGGAATCTAGACACACTATTAGAATAGACTCACCATTAATCGTGATGTTTTTAAGAAAATTAATGTCGGTAAAATGTTCATTTATGCCATGAGTATTTTCATCAAGAAACATATTTTTCTTTCTACATTTGTGACGATTTAATGGACGAATGACTTCGACATCTTCGATGTACTGGCGAAAATAGTCCGCACTGCGCATATTTCTTTTGTCATGGTTCCCAGGAATAGAAACGACGTGCTTACAATTAATTGCCTTTAAAAATTTTCCAGCAGCTTCAAATTCATTTTCAAGCGCATCCGTCGTATTGTCGCCTGTGTTGATAACAATATCAGCCGCATAACTGTTCAATTTCTCTAACAATAACTCACTATTTCCGCGCCAGTGACGAGGGCCAAAGTGCATATCTGAGATGTGTAATATGTTCATATTTGTTTCAAGTATGTCTGTTTCACAAATTAGGTTAACTATGCCCAATAGTTAGGCCGTATGATCGTTGGATAATTGTATCAAAGTGTGTGCAGTCACTTCAAATAGAAAAGGAAGATGCCAACATAATCGTGAGGGCATGATTTTCTGAAAAGTATCGGCTAGCACTATTATTGTCACCATTTCGCGAATATAAGACATTATGCAAATCAACTATAGTCCACATTATGTTTAAAGCAATAAAGTGCAGAAAAACGCTCGACCATCATTACAGCCCCAAACAATACGTGGCTGCCCAATAGCTTGCTTTTACGTGTCTACGCAACTACTAAGCTGCCTCTTGTTTCAGCATGATGCTTAAAAAATTTAGGACAATTTTGACGCCATCCAAATATGTTATGATTATCTGTTTTAGGTAATATGACTACAAATAAAGCAGAATCCCAAGAGTTACAGCCAACAATTCTCTCGTATGTAAAAGATCTTCCTAACCTGTGTTCGCTTGCAGGATTAGCCTGCACAATATTAGCTATTTATTTTAGTATCTTAGGTGTTTATTACGCCGCAATGATTGGTATGATTTGGGCTGTTGCCTTTGACTGGGCAGATGGCCTCATCGCTAGAAGAATGCAAGGACGGACGGGTAACGATCGTGCGTTTGGCGGACAATTGGATGTATTAATAGATATTGTAAGTTACGGCGTCACACCCGCTATTGTTTTACTAAGCTTTGGAAAATTTGAGCCTATCTTTTTAATAGGCGCTTTTTTAATGCTTGCGGCTAGTGCCATAAGATTAAGTTATTTCAGTGTGTTTGGGCTTGCTGGAGGCTCTAAGTACACAGGGCTAGCACTTGATAACAACAGCATAATACTTGTTTTCATTTTCTTATTTGAAGCTGCTTTTAGTCAAAGCACTTTTGCTGTCATACTTTATATAAGCGGTGTGGGGCTTGCTGCCCTGAATGTGTCACAAATTAAAACACCTAAACTGTCTGGTAGCTCAGCCAATGTTTATATTCTTGCGGCTTATACCCTTGGAATAACSGCWATTTATGGTTGGAAACTGCTATAGAAAANWWWSAAATNTRGTARAAMATAWYAACRAAAATNNCTTTNAACYTWGGAGTTRAATAACAWAATGGTWGTWTACACAGTAGGTACWTTYGATTTATTRCATGTTGGKCATCTTGCMTTGTTRGARTATTGCGCMTCRTTGGGYGAYACGGTTGCTGTTGGYGTTGCTTCTGATGARGTCGTCMAAYTGTAYAAACCTAARRYKCCTGYTATTCCKCTTGAKCAACGYATTGAAATGYTKCWAGCAYTRMGWTGTGTRGATATTGTMCTKCCMTACCATGAGCTWGATTACCTYWCTRTATGCGARGARGTTAAAGCKGATATTTTTGTTATTGGMGARGAYTGGGGYAGAAAACCTCACAATCAAGACGTTGAAAATTATTTTAATGAACAGGGCAAAAAAGTAGTCCAAATTCGATATAACCCGCGAACGTCATCTACTACCATTAAGAAAAATATCATCGCTGAGTTTCAAAGAAAACAAACCGCTTAAGGAACCGCACACATTTATGTGAATAAAATGGCCAACTTAAAGTTGGTCGTCATGTACGTCAATAGCAAAAATATAAACAGTGTCTTTATAAATGACTCGGCCTTTTTCGTTGGCATCAAAGCTCGTTTATATTTAATAGTACGGCATATAATTTAGCCCTCTCCCATCTACACCTTTATTCATGAAAACTTCTGAAACCGACGTGTTAATTATTGGCGCTAGCGCATCCGGTTTAATGTGTGCTATTGAAGCAAGTAAACGTGGTCGCAAGGTTTTAGTCCTCGATCACACGAATAAGGCCGGTAAAAAAATCTTAATGTCTGGCGGTGGGCGCTGTAATTTCACCAATTACAACATTGATGCGGAAAACTTCATTTCGCATAACCCGCACTTTTGTAAATCAGCCATTAGCCGTTATACCCAATGGGATTTTATTGGATTGGTGAGTGATTACAAAATACCGTTCCACGAGCGAAAGCACGGCCAGTTATTTTGTGATGATAGCGCAAAAGACATTCTTACAATGTTGCTGTCTGAATGCGCTAGCGTAGGTGTTGACATTAAATTAAAGTGCGATATTCAAGAAGTGAAAAAGGCTGATAACGGCTTTACGGTTAATACATCACAGGGTGTTTACGACACGCAATCCCTTGTTATTGCTACGGGTGGACTGTCTATTCCAAAAATGGGYGCAACWGCTTTTGGCTATAACGTGGCTAAACAATTTGGGCATCACRTTTGGCCTACAACAGCCGGTCTTGTGCCTTTTACCTTGCACGATAGCGATAAAGAATCACTTGCAGAGCTTTCTGGTATTGCTGTTGATGCCATTGTTAGCAATGAACGAACTAGTTTTAGAGAAAACATATTATTGACCCATCGCGGTTTAAGCGGCCCAGCTATTTTACAAGTGTCGTCCTATTGGAAAGCAGGCGAAGCGGTCARCATYAATYTACTWCCCGATTTARAYCTAGAACAACTAYTGAAGRRCAAACAARCAGARCACGCTAAYACGCATTTAAARACTGTTYTRGCTGAATTTTTACCGAAACGCTTATTGACTACCTTGCTAGACGAAACGTTGCTTAATCAGCCCTTACAAAGCATCTCCCACCAACGTTTTAAAGACGTAGCTAAAAAACTACACGAATGGACGGTAAAGCCAAATAGCACCGAAGGCTACCGTACGGCAGAGGTAACACTTGGCGGCGTGGATTGTGACGAATTATCATCACAAACAATGGAATCTAAAAAGGTCGAAGGCCTTTATTTCATTGGTGAAGTAGTTGATGTTACCGGTTGGCTAGGCGGTTACAACTTCCAATGGGCTTGGTCGTCTGGCTGGTGCGCGGGGCAAGTGGTTTAATATTCGTCCAAATCTTCTTGCCGTTCATTGGCACTTTTTTGCAGAATATTTTCTATATTACGCGTTTTATCCAACGCGTTTATATGCCCATCAAAAACAGTCTTTTTCTCTGCTTCTAATTTTGTGGCACTGCCATCATCAGTACAACCCAACAAAGAAAATATGGCAAACAGACTAAGCGACAAAAGTAATTTCATTTCACACCCCTTTTCGAGATCTTTGCACGAGTCCATTTTCCGCGATAGCAGCGTTTACCCACACGGGGCACTAGAAAAATAGGCTCAAAATGCTCATTTACACCCT